>CALUOU010000010.1 GCA_944322335.1 uncultured Bacteroides sp. | reverse complement strand
TTTTTTTTAAGATCTGCGGAACAGGCTATGCAGATATTGTCGTATCTTTGCGCCGTTTTTCAGGAATATACGATACAGATAGATCATTTATGGCTACATCTAAGGAAATGACGGCGGGCAGTCCCTTGTCGTTGATATTCAGTTTTACGGTGCCTTTGTTGTTGGGCAATCTGTTGCAGCAGACATACTCATTGGTAGATGCTGCAATTGTGGGCAAGTTTTTGGGCATTGATTCCTTGGCCTCTGTAGGGGCAAGCTCTTCGGTCGTTTTTTTGATATTGGGCTTTTGCAACGGGTGTTGCGGTGGGTTTGCCATTCCTGTGGCACAGAAGTTCGGTGCGCGGGATTATGAGACGATGCGCCGTTATGTCTGGGTCAGCCTTCAGCTGGCAGCCGTGATGTCGGTGGCTGTGGCTATTCTGACAAGCTTTCTTTGTGCGGACATTTTGCGCGTCATGCGGACTCCTGAGAATATCTTTCAGGATGCCTATTACTATCTTCTGATCACCTTTATTGGTGTGCCTTTCACCTTCTTCTACAATCTTTTGGCAAGTGTCATCCGTGCTTTGGGCGACAGCAAGACACCGTTTTGGTTCCTGCTCCTTTCCACGGTACTCAACATCCTGCTCGATTTGTTCTGCATTCTGGTGCTCCGTTGGGGAGTGGCGGGTGCTGCCATTGCCACGTTGGTCTCACAGGCCATATCGGCAGTGCTCTGCTATTGCTACATGATGCACCGTTTCGATATCTTGAAAACGGCTCCTGCCGAACGCAGGTTTAACGGAGCGTTGGCTCGGACCTTGCTCTATATCGGTGTGCCGATGGGACTGCAGTTTTCCATCACGGCCATTGGCAGCATCATGCTTCAGAGTGCCAACAACGCCTTGGGCACGGCCTGTGTGGCTGCCTTCACGGCGGCCATGCGCATCAAGATGTTCTTTATGTGCCCGTTTGAGAGTCTGGGCATGGCCATGGCTACCTTTGCCGGGCAGAATTACGGAGCCGGAAAGCCTGAGCGCATCTGGCAAGGTGTGAAGGCAAGCAGTCTGATGATGATCATCTACTGGGCTTTCACCTTCTGTGTCCTGATGTTCGGCTGGCGCATCTTTGCCTTGATGTTTGTCGATCCTTCTGAAGAAGAGATCCTGAAAGACACGGCCTTGTACCTGCATGTCTCAGTCTCTTTCTTTCCTGTGTTGGGCTTGCTTTGCATTCTGCGCTACACCATTCAGGGTGCAGGGTTCACCAATCTGGCCATGCTTTCGGGAGTGTCCGAGATGATCGCCCGCATTTTGGTCAGCCTGATAGCCGTTCCCGTCTGGGGGTATATAGCCGTCTGCTTTGGAGATTCCACCGCATGGGTCTTTGCCGTGGCTTTTCTGGTTCCCGCCTTCTGGCATGTCTATCGGAAAATCTGCAGAAGGCCATTCTCCATACCCGCCAGTCATTAGTCACTGACCGCCAATCACTGTGTTGCCCGCGCCATGGAAGAACGGAAAATCATACACATTGATATGGACGCTTTCTACGCTTCTGTGGAACAGCGTGACCGTCCGGAACTGCGTGACAAGCCCATTGCGGTGGGACATGCCGAAGAGCGGGGTGTGGTGGCCGCCGCCAGCTATGAGGCGCGGAAATATGGAGTACGTTCAGCCATGTCCTCACAAAAAGCCAAACGCCTGTGTCCGTCGCTGATTTTCATTCCGGGGCGCATGAGTGTGTATAAGGCTGTTTCGGCACAGATCCATGCCATATTCCATGATTACACAGATCTCATTGAGCCGATTTCTTTGGATGAGGCTTTTCTGGATGTGACGGAAAACAAGCGGGACATCCCTTTGGCGGTAGACATAGCCAAGGAAATCAAGCGGCGCATCCGGGAGGAACTGCAGTTAGTGGCTTCTGCCGGTGTGTCTTACAATAAGTTTCTGGCTAAGATCGCTTCTGATTACCGCAAGCCCGATGGGTTATGCACCATTCATCCTTCGCAAGCTTTGGCGTTTATCGCCCGTCTGCCAGTGGAGAGTTTCTGGGGAGTGGGGCCGGTGACCGCCAAGAAGATGCATGCGTTGGGCATCTGCAACGGACAGCAGCTTCGGGCCTGTTCCTTGCAGATGCTGATCCGTGAGTTTGGCAAGGTGGGGAAGGTTTATTATGATTTTGCCCGTGGCATAGACCTTCGTCCTGTGGAGGCTGTGCGTATCCGCAAGTCCATTGGGTGTGAGCATACCTTAGAGAAAGACATTTCGACGCGTTCGTCGGTGATTATTGAGCTGTATCACGTGGCTGTGGAGTTGGTCGGCAGGTTGGAGCAAAAGAATTTCCGGGGCAATACGTTGACGCTGAAGATTAAGTTTTACGATTTCACCCAGATCACCCGCAGCGTCACTCAGGAGCAAGAGCTGGTGACGCTGGATCTGATTCTGTCTTTGGCCAAGACCTTGTTGAAGCAGGTGGACTATGACGAAAACCGTCCCATCCGTCTGATCGGGTTGTCGGTGTCCAATCCGCGAGAATACAAGGAAGCCTCAGAAGAGCGGAAGGACGATTGGAAGCAGCTGGACTTTGAGTTCAAACCTTGGTGAGAAGGCCGGCTGCAAGAAAAAAGCCCTGTCTCATCTCTTTTTCACCTTTTTGTGTTACCTTTGTCTTCGTCACTTTAATAAAAAACCTATGAAACAGAACATTCGTCTTCTTTTGGCTGCCGTCCTGTCCGGCTTTTTGCTGGCCGCTTGCGGCGAATCCCATTTCCTGACCGACGCTTCCTATCGGGAGCAGGTGAGACAAGACTTCGAGCGTAAACAAGCCTTGATGCCTCAGGGCGATCTGTTCGCTGTTTTTCAGACGGATCTGACGGCGTATGAGCGGGAGGCGCTGGAGTTTCTTTATGCATACATGCCTTTGGCCGACATTACCGGCTATTCCGGCGCATTCCATCTGATGAACGTGCGTGCGGCCCGCAGGGCTGCTGCCGAGATGCCATGGGGCAAGGAGATCCCGGAGGACGTGTTCCGCCACTTTGTGCTGCCTGTGAGGGTGAACAATGAGCCTTTAGACAGCGCGCGCATCCTATTCTACGAAGTCTTGAAGGAACGGGTGAAATCGCTTTCCTTGGCAGATGCCATTCTGGAAGTCAATCACTGGTGTCACGAAAAGGCGGTCTACCAGCCCAGTGACGCGCGCACCAGTTCCCCTTTGGCCACAGTGCGCACTGCCTGCGGGCGTTGCGGCGAAGAGTCCACTTTGCTGGTGGCCGCGCTCCGGTCGGTGGGGATTCCTGCGCGGCAGGTCTATACTCCCCGTTGGGCGCACACCGACGACAATCATGCTTGGGTGGAGGCTTGGGCTGACGGACAGTGGCATTTCTTGGGAGCTTGTGAGCCGGAGCCGGTGCTCGACTTGGGATGGTTCAATGTTCCTGCCAGTCGGGGAATGCTGATGCACACCAAGGTGTTCGGACGTTATGAAGGTCCGGAGGAAGTCATGTCTGTCACGCCTAATTATACGGAAATCAATGTAATAGACAATTATGCGCCCACTGCTCAAGCCGTTGTGCGGGTGACAGACGAGGTCGGACAGCCTTTGGACGGGGCGCGGGTGGAGTTCAAGCTCTACAATTATGCTGAGTTTTATACCGTAGCCACCAAGTTTACTCACGCCGATGGTACCTGTATGCTGACTGCCGGGCGTGGCGACATGTTGGTGTGGGCCGGCAAGGACGGGCGTTTTGGATTTGCCAAGCTTTCTTTTGGCAAACAGGACAGTCTGACGGTGGCGCTTGACAGGAAAGAAGGAGACCTGTTTGAAATGGATATAGACATCGTGCCTCCTTCCGAACATGCCAGCCTGCCCGAAGTGACACCTGCGCGGCGGGCTGAAAACGACCGTCGGCTGGCACAGGAAGATTCCATCCGTCAAGCCTACACCTCTACCTTCCTGACTCCTTCAGAGGCCGAGGCTTTTGCAGATGCCCTTCCCGGTCTCCATCCCATTGAGAGGGAATGGGCGGCAGACATTCTGGTGGGAGCCCGTGGCAATCATGCCGTCTTATGCCGTTTCCTGACAACAGCCGCAGCTGAAGGCAGGCTGGATGAAGCTGTCCTTTTGCTGAAGAGTCTGACGGAGAAAGACTGGCGCGATGTCCGTCTGGATGTGCTTATGGATCATTGGCGACACACGCCTTCCCTGCCTACACAGCGTTACGCATCCTCTTTGCTTTCGCCTCGCGTCTCCACCGAGGAGCTGACCCCTTACAAACACTTTTTCCAGACCGTTATCGGTAAGGAAAGAGCGGAGACTTACCGCCGGCAGCCCCAGCGATGGGTGGAATGGTGCAGAGATTCCATCACTTTGCAGGACACGCTGAACGCGCAACGCATTCCTATGACTCCCGAAGGCGTGTGGAGGTCCAGAGTGGCCGACCGTCTGTCGAGGGACATTTTCTTTGTCGCTGTGGCCCGCAGTCTGGGCATCCCGGCATGGAAGGATGCCGTGACGGGGCAAGTCTGTTATCAGGATTTGGTGAGCCATCCCAATCTGAAGGACGGTCAGGCCTACGAAGTGAATTTCGAGGAGGGCATGGCTAAGGAGCGGGTGGCGTCAGGATGGCTGGCCGCTACTTATCAGCCTGTCTCTGTGGCGGAAGACCCGAAATATTATACCCATTTCACCCTGTCGAAATACGATGGCGGCCAATTGCAGTTACAGAACTACGATGAAGGTTCTGTCTGGTCGGGGCTGTTGCGGCACGCCCGTCTTGTGCCCGCAGGATATTACCTGATGACCACCGGCACCCGTTTAGCCGATGGCAGTGTGCTGGCCCGTGTCAGCTCATTGGTTGTGGAAGAAGGGAAAAAGACGCAGACCCTTCTGACGATGCGCGAGGATAAGGATGTGGTGCAGGTGATCGGCAATTTCAATTCCGAATCGCTTTTCTTGCCCGTACTGGCCGATGGGGTGGCCGCTTCCAGGCAAAGCCTGTTGCAAGCTTGCGGGCGGGGCTATTTTGTGGTGGGCGTACTGGGTGCCGGCCAAGAGCCGACCAATCATGCC
The DNA here is from genome assembly GCA_944322335.1 of uncultured Bacteroides sp. Taxonomy (GTDB): domain Bacteria; phylum Bacteroidota; class Bacteroidia; order Bacteroidales; family Bacteroidaceae; genus Bacteroides. The sequence goes on along the minus strand of CALUOU010000010.1, from coordinate 43,426 downwards.
TTGCGCGACTTGGCCGCCTTGCAGGGAGAGCTGGAGCAGTGGGGGCGTAAGCTGGTGTTGCTGTTTCCCGATGAGGCTTCTTACAGGAAGTTCCGCAGGGAAGACTTTCCCGGCCTGCCGGCCACGGTGCTTTACGGCATTGATACGGACGGCATCCAGGAGCAGATCGTCAGCGGCATGAAGTTCCGTTCCAAGGATTCTTTGCCGATTTTCATCATTGCCGATACGTTCAACCGCGTTGTGTTCTGTTCGCAGGGATACACCATCGGTCTGGGCGATCAGTTGATGAGGACGGTGAAGGGGCTGTAGCGGAGGCAGGTTTGTGCCACTATAACCCGCCTCTTTTCCTTTTCGCCAGCTCATCGATGGTTTTCCGCACTCTTTCCGCCGTGGTGAGGCATTGTTCGTATTCGTCAATGCGGACAGTGCCTCCCATGGACACGGCCTCATTGCGGAAACGCATTCCGCTGGGGCGGGAGGTGCGGGCCGAGAAATGAAATTGGCGGATGCCTGTTTCGGCTGCGATGCGGGCGATGTTGTTTTCGTTCACGCCGCAGCCCGCCATGATCCCGATGCGTCCCTCCGCTTGCCTGCAGAGAGCCTTGAGCAGGGGAATGCCTTGTTCGGCTGTGGGTTGGCAGCCGGAAGTGAGGATCCTGTCGCATCCCAGTCCGATGAGGGTCTCCAGTGTTTCTTGAGGATTCCGGCAGACATCAAAAGCCCGGTGGAAGGTGACGGACATGCCTTGGGCTGCTTCCATGAGCCGTCTCATGGCTGACAGATCCACATTCCCGTCGGCATCCAAGCAGCCGAACACCACCCCGTCAGCTCCCAGCAGGCGGGCTTGTCCGATGTCCTTCTCCATGATGCGGAGTTCGAGTGGAGTGTAAAGGAAATCCCCTCCTCTGGGACGGATAATGACATGCAGTCGGGTGTCGGCCAGCAGCTGGCGGGTCAGGGCAATGGTGCCATACGAAGGGGTTGTCCCTCCTTCGGGAATGCCTGCGCAAAGTTCCACGCGGTCGGCTCCTCCGGCCTGAGCGTTCACACAGCTCTCCACGGAATTGGCGCAGATCTCAAATTGGTACGGACGGTTGGCTGAAGTCCGTTGTCTCTTGTCGGGTTGGTTCATTGGAGTCGTAGTGTCGGCAATTGGTTCTTGTTCTTCATTTGTGATGTGCCGAGGCGGCAGGTCATTGCCTGCAGATCTTCCGTATCAACGGCACGAGCACTGTCCGGATGACAGCCTCGTCCATCCGGTGTCCGCCATGGAAACGCACGGTCTGGTCATAATGTTTCCTGAAAAGCGTCTCTCCTCCCTCCACCTGCCGGTCGTTGTCGGCAAAGAGTCCCCACACTTGCCTGCGGTCTTCGTCCGTGATTCTGTCAAACTGACGTTCCTCCATCTCTGCATGGTGGAGGATGATTTCCGGGGTTATTTCAAAATGCGTATCGCCGTTTTTCCGGGGGGAGAAGTAGGCATGTATGCCTTCGGTGAGCGCCTTGCTTTTCTTGGACATTTCAAAGGCTGGGTTGATACAGATTCGCTTGTAGCCGCGCATTTGCTGGGCATACATGCCGCCCATGCTCGTGCCTGCCACCACATCGGGTACCTCGTTCATGCACAGTCCCCTGAGGAAAGGCAATGCTTCGGCCGGGTCGACCGGAATGTCCGGAGCTGCCACGTCAAATTCTGGCAACAGTTCCCTCAAGGTCTTCACCGTATGGCTTGCGGCGGAAGAGCCGAATCCGTGGAGATAGATGAGTTTCTGTTTCCGCACAGACTTTTCCCTGAGTTCCTGCGTCTTGTCGCGCCGGTCATAGCTGTCGTGCGGTTCCGTCAGCACACTGCCGGACTCCGAGAGGGTGAGGATGGTTTTCGTTTCAGGGTGGTACACGTCTTTCAAGCCATGGCCGTTGCGTGTGGTGGTTATTACATCTTCTTTCATAGGCGTTCTCAAAGATGGCCGTTGAGTCGTTTCAGTTGGATCGTTTAAACAGAATGAGTCCGAAACCGTCAAGGAGGGGAGGCCGGACTCATTCTTCATGTATGTCAGTGTGGATTCCTTATTTGGCGTAGCTTACAGCCCGCGTTTCGCGGATGACGGTGATTTTCACCTGACCCGGATACGTCATCTCGTCTTGGATCTTCTTGGCGATTTCGGTAGACAGGTTTTCGGTCTGCTTGTCGTCTATCTTGTCCGCGCCCACGATGACACGCAGCTCGCGTCCGGCTTGGATGGCATAAGTCTTGGTGACACCCGGATAGGACATGGCCAGCTGTTCCAGGTCGTTCAGGCGTTTGATGTAGGCTTCCACGATTTCGCGGCGCGCTCCCGGACGTGCGCCGGAGATCGCGTCACACACTTGTACGATGGGTGCCAGCAGGCTGGTCATTTCCACCTCATCGTGGTGTGCGCCGATGGCGTTGCAGATGTCCGGCTTTTCTTTGTATTTTTCAGCCAGCTTCATGCCGTAGAGAGCGTGCGGCAGTTCCGGCTCTTCGTCGGGCACTTTCCCTATGTCGTGCAGCAGTCCGGCCCGTTTGGCTTTCTTGGGGTTCAGTCCCAGTTCTGCGGCCATCACGGCACAGAGATTGGCCGTTTCGCGGGCGTGCTGCAGCAGGTTTTGTCCGTATGACGAACGGTATTTCATCTTTCCGATGATGCGGATCAGTTCGGGATGCAAGCCGTGTACGCCCAGGTCGATGGAAGTCCGTTTGCCGGTTTCGATGATTTCTTCTTCCACTTGTTTGCGCACCTTGGCCACCACTTCCTCGATGCGTGCCGGGTGGATGCGTCCGTCCGTCACCAGCTGGTGCAGGGCGAGGCGGGCTATTTCGCGGCGCACGGGGTCGAAGGCGGAGAGCACGATGGCTTCCGGCGTGTCGTCCACCACGATCTCCACGCCCGTAGCGGCTTCCAGGGCACGGATGTTGCGCCCTTCGCGTCCGATGATGCGTCCTTTGATTTCGTCCGATTCAATGTGGAACACGGTGACAGAGTTTTCGATGGCAGTTTCCGTGGCTACCCGTTGGATGGACTGGATGACGATGCGTTTGGCCTCCTTGCTGGCGGTCAGCTTGGCATCATCTATGATGTCGTTGATGTAAGACTGCGCTTGGGTTTTGGCTTCTTCCTTCAGCGATTCCACCATCCGTTCCTTGGCCTCTTCGGCCGAGAGTCCGGAGATGGTTTCCAGTTTTTCGATTTCCTGGCGTTGGAGAGCGTCCAGTTCGTTTTTCTTTTTCTCGACGATGGCCAGTTGGTTTTCCAGGTTTTCTCTCACGGCTTCGGTTTCCATCTTTTTGCGTTGGATCTCCTCTTGGCGTTGGTTCAGCACCAGTTCGCGTTGTCTCAGTTTGTTTTCAGCCTGTTGGATTTTCTGGTTCCGGATGGCCACTTCTTTTTCCAGATCGGCTTTTTTGTCCAGGAATTTGGCTTTCACTTCGAGCAACTTGTTTTTCTTAATCACTTCCGCTTCTGCTTCCGCATCTTTCAGAATGCTGTTGTATTTGGATTTCAGCCCATACCTGAAGAATAGGTATGAGGCCAGTCCTCCGATGAGAAAGCATGCGATAGATACTGTTATCGTAACTGCTGTTGTCATTTTTTAATTGTTTTTTAATATATAATAAATAAAAGCGCACTGCCCCAAGAACCGCCTTTGGGAGGGCGATGCTTGCAACAGTGCGCGAAATGGTTTTTCCTGCTTGTTCCGGCCCGTCGTGTCATTGGTCTCTGAAATAGTCTTCCAACACTTCGGTCAGTTCTTTTAATTTTTCCGTATACGGCTCGGTATCGTTCCGTTCCTTCTGCTGGAGGCTTTCCAAGGCAAACTGGTACGCCGTCATCATCAGAATCCTTTCGGTAGGCATATTCGAGTAATACTCCCGGTATGCATTGACCCGCACATTGACCTGCCTCGCGGCTTCTCTTACGATTTCCTCCTCTTCCCTAAGGATGGTGAGAGGGTAGGAGAAGCCTGCCATTTGCAGGTTTATTCTTATCTTATCGTTCATACACCTCTTATATATATTTATTCATTCAGTAAAGCGATGCATTTGTCGATTTCACGCACTAATTTGGACAATCGCAGCTTCGTCTCTTTCACGTCGCTGCCGTTAAGGCTGATTGCCGTAGCTGTTTTTAGGTTGGTGTAGTCAGTTTCCAGTTGTCGGTAGTCGGCCTGTATCTTCTCATTGGCTTCTTTTTCAGTTTCGAGCATCTGTTTCAGTTCCGCATTTTCACGTTTCAGTTCTTCATGCAGATACATCAGATGCCGCAGCCGCGCTTCGAAGGTACTTATTAGCTTCTTTTCTTCTCCTGTCATTGCTACACTAAAATTGTACACAAAAATACGGTTTACTTTCATATTACAAAAGCTTTTCAGCAAAAAAATGCAGAATGATCGATAAAAATAGTTTCTTTAGCGTTGTTTTTTCCTGTTTTAATGCGTTATTTTGCGGAAATTTGCATTATTAAGAGATTTCTATGAGGATATTGGTGACTTATGCCGTACGTGAAGTGTTTACGGAAGTGAAGTTTCCCGGACTGATGGGAAACGAGGAGGTGCAGGTGGGCTATCTGCGCACCGGAGTAGGGAAAGCGAAGTCTGCTTTCTATCTGGCTGAGGCTGTCCGCAGCGCACAGCCCGACTTGGTGATCAACGCCGGCACGGCCGGCACCCTTCGTCACAGGGTGGGGGATATCGTGGTGTGCCGCCGTTTTCTGGACCGCGACATGCAGAGGCTGGCGGCTTATGGGGTGGAGCATGAGATTGACGCCGCTCCCTTGCTGAAGGAGAGAGGCTATTGCACGCACTGGCTGGGAGAGGGGACGTGCAATACGGGAGATACTTTCCTGACCGAGCTGTCCGACGTGGCGGGCGATGTGGTGGACATGGAGGCTTTTGCCCAAGCTTTGGTATGCCGTGCCAAGGAGATTCCTTTCATAGCCGTGAAATATGTGACGGACATCATCGGGCAAAATTCAGTGAAGCATTGGGAAGACAAGCTGGCCGACGCGCGCCGTGCCTTGGGCGAATTTTTTGAAAAGACGGGGGGAGTTGTGTGAAGACAGGCTGATTTTTCAGCTGAAATCATGCGTGGTCTTTCCCTTTTGCGTATCTTTGCGCCGTGGAAGAAGGCTGTCTGCCGCCTTTCCCTTTGGCGCGGCTGCTCTTCCGTCCTAAACATTCGCAATTTTATGTATACAGTAATCAAACGCATGGAAGTGTCGGCTGCCCACAGCTTGAGCCTTTCTTATCCCAGCAAGTGCGGGCAGCTGCATGGCCACAATTGGATCATTACGGTTTATTGCCGTGCCCGCGAGCTGAATGCCGACGGCATGGTGGTGGACTTCAGCCATATCAAGCAGCTCGTGAAGGGGCGGCTGGATCACCGCAACCTGAACGAGACGCTTCCTTTCAACCCTACAGCCGAAAACATAGCCCGCTGGATCTGCGAGCAAATACCCGCTTGTTTCAAAGTGGAGGTGCAGGAGTCGGAATCAAACATGGCGGTCTATGAGAAAGATTAACGAGATTTTCTACAGCCTGCAAGGCGAGGGCTATCATACGGGCACGCCCGCCGTGTTTGTCCGCTTTTCGGGATGCAACCTGAAATGCTCCTTTTGTGACACCCGGCACGAGTCCGGCACGCTGATGACCGATGAGGACATCGTGGCTGAGACATTGCGCTATCCGGCCAGGATGGTCATCCTGACGGGAGGCGAGCCTTCGCTTTGGATCGATGCGGAGCTGGTGGACGCTTTTCATAAGGCGGGCAAGTATGTGTGTGTCGAGACCAACGGCACTTGTCCGCTGCCGTCAGGCATAGACTGGGTGACCTGTTCGCCCAAACAGGGCGCGCCGGTGCGCATCGGCCGGATGGACGAGGTGAAGGTGGTTTACGAGGGGCAGGATCTGCAGCCTTACGAGACCTTGCCCGCCAGGCATTTCTTCCTGCAACCCTGTTCCTGCCGGAACACGCAGGAGACCGTGGAATGCGTGCTGAAGCATCCGCGCTGGAGGCTCAGCCTGCAGACGCACAAGCTGACGGGCATCCGGTAATTCTTTCTTTTTTTAAGATTTCACAAACAGAATATATATGAAAGTAGGACTGTTTATACCTTGTTATATCAACGCCATTTACCCCCATGTGGGAGTGGCGTCTTACCGTTTGCTCCGCAGCTTGGGGGTGGAGGCGGATTATCCCCTGGACCAGACCTGTTGCGGACAGCCGATGGCCAATGCCGGATTTGAAAACGAGTCGGCCAAACTGGCCCGTCGGTTTGACGAACTGTTCAAGGACTATGACTACGTGGTGGGGCCGTCCGCCAGCTGCGTGGCCTTTGTCCGTCTGAACCATCCCGGCATTCTGGCTAAGGCCGGACATGTGTGTGAGAGTGCCGGGAAGGTGTATGACATTTGTGAATTCATCCACGATGTGGTGCGTCCGGCAAGGCTGAGCGCCCGTTTCCCCCATAAGGTGAGCATCCACAACAGCTGCCACGGGGTGCGTGAGCTTCTTCTGTCTTCGCCCAGCGAGCGGAATATACCTTATTATAATAAGCTGCGCGACCTTTTGCAGCTCGTGGAAGGCATTGAGGTGTTCGAGCCGGAACATCCGGACGAGTGTTGCGGCTTTGGCGGCATGTTTGCCGTGGAGGAGGAGGCCGTGTCGGTCTGCATGGCCCGCGATAAGATCAGGCATCACATCGATACCGGCGCCGAATACATCACCGGGGCGGACAGCTCGTGCCTGATGCACATGCAGGGAGTGATCGACCGCGAGAAGCTGCCCATACAGACCATCCATATCGTAGAAATCTTAGCATCCCAATTATGAGTACGAAACATGCGGAAGCTGCCGCCAAATTTCTGAAACGGCGCAACATGGCAGCATGGCACAACGAAACCCTTTGGATGGTTCGTGCCAAAAGAGACAAAATGAGCCGGGAAGTTCCCGAATGGGAAGAGCTGCGCCGCAAGGCTTGTGAACTGAAACTCTACTCCAACAGCCATCTGGAAGAGCTGCTGACGGAGTTTGAGAGGAACGCCACGGCCAACGGAGCCATTGTCCATTGGGCCAAAGATGCCGGAGAGTATCGCAACATCATCTATGACATCCTCCGGCAGCATGGCGTGACCCGTTTCGTAAAGAGCAAGTCCATGCTCTCTGAGGAGTGTGAGCTGAATCCCTTCCTGACCGGCAAGGGCATTGACGTGGTGGAGACGGATCTGGGCGAACGCATCCTGCAGCTCATGCACCTGCCGCCCAGCCACGTGGTGATGCCTGCCATCCACCTCAAGCGCGCGCAAGTGGCAAGCCTGTTTGAGAAGGAGATGGGAGCAGAGCCGGGCAATAGCGACCCCACGTACCTGACGCACGTGGCACGCAAGAACCTGCGACACCTCTTCCTGAATGCCGAGGCGGCCATGACGGGAGCCAACTTTGCCGTGGCCTCTACGGGCGACATCGTGGTGTGTACCAATGAAGGCAACGCCGACATGGGCACCTCGTGTCCCAAGCTGAACATCGCCGCCTTCGGGCTGGAGAAGATTGTGCCGGACATGGAAGCCTTGGGGGTGTTTACCCGCCTGCTGGCACGTTCGGGGACAGGGCAGCCGGCCACAGCCTATACTTCCCATTACCGCCTTCCCCGCGAAGGAGGAGAATACCATATCATCATCGTGGACAACGGGCGGAGCGCCATCCTTTCCGATCCCGACCACATCAAGACACTCAACTGCATCCGTTGCGGAGCCTGCATGAACACCTGTCCGGTCTACCGCAGGAGCGGAGGATATTCCTACACCTATTTTATACCCGGCCCCATTGGCATCAACTTGGGCATGGCACACGATCCGGAGAAGTATTGCGACAACCTTTCGGCCTGTTCGCTTTGCCTGTCCTGCTCCAATGTCTGTCCGGTTCAGGTGGACTTGGGCGAACAGATCTACAAATGGCGGCAGCGGTTGTCGGCCATGGGCAAGGCCAATAAGGAAAAGCGGCGGATCTCTGCCGGCATGAAGTTCCTGATGGAGCGTCCGATGCTGTTCAACGCGGCTCTATGGGCGGCGCCTCTCGTCAACATTTTGCCCCGTTCCATGGTCTACAGCCAGCTGAACGCGTGGGGGAAGGGACGGGAAATGCCCAAGTTTGCCGGCGAGTCGTTCAACGAAATGTGGAAGAGAAACAAAGTGCAAGGAAAGGAGGAAAAGAAATGAGCAGCCGTGAAGAGATATTGTCCGCCATCCGTCGGAATACCGGGAAGAAGTATGACTATCCCGCATGGGAGCTGAACGCCGTCACCTATGAGGACAAGGCCGGCAAGTTTTGCGAGACCCTTCGCTCCGTGGGAGGCGAGGCCGTGGTCTTGGGCGAGGGGGAAGACCTGAATGACGTCATCCGACGGCGTTTCCCGCAGGCGAAGCGCATTGCCTCGACACTGAAGGCGGTGACCTGTGCCACTTTCAATCCCGATGAGGTGGAGCGTGTGCAGGAACTGGACGGAACCGATGTGGCCGTGGTGGAAGGCGAATGGGGCGTGGCCGAGAACGGAGCGGTATGGATCCCGCAGACGGTGAGGCACAAAGCCTTGTATTTCATTGCCGAAGCCTTGGTCATCCTGCTGGACCGCCGCCGGCTGGTCAGCAACATGCACGAGGCATACCGGCAGATCAAGGATGAGAAATACAAGTTCGGCACCTTCATCTCCGGCCCTTCCAAAACAGCCGACATCGAGCAGGCTTTGGTGAAGGGCGCGCACGGGGCGAGGGAGACGCTGGTGATTCTGCTATAGTTGGAAAGCAGATAAGCTGGCGGGGCTGCGGAGACGGTTTCTGTGAACCGTTCCTGCAAGCCCCGCCGTTTTTGTTTCCCGCCTTTCTTGTCAGCTGGTCTCCTGGCTTTCCATATATTCCTTAGGCGACATTCCATACATCTTCTTGAATGAGCTGGAGAAGTGCGTCTGGCTGGTGAACCCCACCGTGTACGCAATCTGGGTGATGGTCAGGGTCTTGCTTTTCAGCAGTGTGGCGGCCTGTCTCAGGCGGATGTTGCGGATGAAGTCGCTGGGGCTTATGCCGGTCAGCTCTTTCATGCGGCGGTGCAGCTGCGTGCGGCTCATGCCCACTTCCTGTGAGAGCATCTCCACATTGAATTCCGGATTGTTCAGGTGGGTGTTGATGGCTTGGGTGATCCGTTCCATCAGGGTGTCGTCGTTGCTTTGGATCTCTTCGGCTTGTATCTTTCCGTTCAGTTCCTGGTTGCCCGAATACTTTCCTTTCACCCGGAGGCGGTTGGCGATCAGGTTGGCGGTGAGGGCTTCCAGCTCATCCATGTTGAAAGGCTTGCAGACATACCCGTCGGCCCCTTGCTCCAGCCCTTCGATCCGGCTGGCGAATTCCGTTTTCGAGGTCAGCAGGATGACGGGGATGTGGTTGGTGTTCCCGTTTCTTTTCAGTTCCTTGACCAGCTGTATGCCGTCCATGCCTGGCATCACGATGTCTGAGATGATGGCGTCGGGCAGCAGCTTCAGCGCTTTTTTCCATCCTTCTGTTCCGTCGGTGGCCGTCTCCACGTGGTAGATGGGCGAGAGGTTTTCCGCCAGGAAGCCGCGCAGCTCCTCGTCATCGTCAATCACGAGGATGTGATAGTTCGTCTTGCGCCGCTCAGGCTTTTCCGGACTTTCCGTGAAAGACGGCTGAGGCTCCTCTTTCCGTTCAGGCAGGGGCTGAGGGGCTGTGATGTCTTCCGGCTTCAGGTGCTTGAGCCCCAAGGGGATGCGTATTATGAAGCGGCTTCCTTGGGTGTCTTTCCGGTTTTCGGCGAAGATGATGCCGTGGTGCAGCCTGACCAGCAGCTGGCAGAGGTTCAGCCCGATGCCGAATCCCAGCGGTGTGGTTGTCTCGTTGGCGTTGCCCTGATAGAAGCGCTCGAAGATCCGGGCCAGCTCCTTTTCGTTCAGCCCTTTGCCGGTGTCGGCTATGGCGATCTCCAGGTATTCGTGCAAGGGGCCGCTCCCTTTCTCCTGGGTGCCCATGCTCAGGCTGATGCTGACGCTTCCCCCTTGCGGAGTGTATTTGAGGGCGTTGCTCAGCAGGTTGGTGAGCACCTTGTCGAAGTTGCTCGGGTCGATCCACACCGGCGGCAGGCCGTCGGGGATGTGGAGATCCAGGCGGATGTCTTTTTGCCGGGCAGGCTCGTTGAAGAGGCTGGCCGTGTCTTCCACAAACTGGCGGATGTCGGTCTCGGCAAAGCGGAGGCGCATCTGCCCCTTGTCGATCTTCCGGATGTCGAGCAGCTGGTTGAGGAGGCTCAGGATGCGGTGGGTGTTCCGCTGCATGTTCGCCAGCATGCGGCTGGTCTCCGGGTCATAGGTCTTTTTCAGCATCTTGTTCAGGGGGTTGATGACGAGCGTCAGGGGCGAGCGGATCTCGTGGGCGATGTTGATGAAGAACTGCAGCTTCATCTCGCTGTTCTTCTGCATCCGCTTCCGCTTCAGAGCTGTGAACACGAGGTAGCCCACGCCGACGGCCAGCAGCAGGTAAGCCAGTCTGGCCAGCGGGCGTTGGTGCCAGGGAGGCGTGATCTCGATCCTCACCGTCCGCACAGGCGAGTACACGCCGTTCTCGCAGGCACGTATCTCCAGGGTGTAGTTGCCGGGCGGCAGCAGGGGGTACTGGATGCGCCCTTCGCCGGGGCGGGTAGGGTTCCAGTTGTCTTCCAGCCCGTTCAGGCGGTATTCATAGAAGATGTTGCGGGCGTCGCGATAGTCCATGGTGGACACCAGCAGGGTGAAGTTGTTGTCTGTGTGGCTCAGGCGGATCTTCTCGGCATCGATGAGGGGGCGGTCTATTACGGGGCTGCCGTCCGAGAGTGTCTGGCGGGTTACTTTGCGGTCGCGGATGAACAGGTCGGTCAGGCAGGGGGCTTTGTCCATGACGATGGGGCGGATGTCTCTGGGGTTGAAATGAGTGATGCCGTTCTCGCCGCAGAAATAGATGTTCCCGTCCTTGTCCTGCGTGCAGCCGCCCATGATGTATGCCTTGTCCTCCAGTCCGTTGCCGGTATAATAGCTGGTGACGCGCCGGTTGCGGACATCCAGGTGGAAGATGCCCCGTTCGGCGCTGCACCACAGGTTGCCTTCTTGGTCTAAGGCGATGCTGTACACCCGGTTGCTGGGCAGTCCTTGTTCGGTGGTGTAGGTCTCGTAAGCCTGCGTCTTGGGGTCGTAGCAGAGGAGTCCGTTCCGGCAACCCATCCAGATGCGGCCGTCGGCGCCTTCCACGATGGCATAGTAGGTGTTGGATCTGACCCACGGACGGAACGGCAGCCTGACGAAGCGATGGGTGCGGGTGTCGTAGCAGCTCACGCCTCCGTAGTGTCCCGTCCAGACTCTTCCTTGCGAGTCGCAGAGGATGGTCGTGATCCAGTAGTTGACCAGCTCTTCCCGGTTGCCCAGCGGGGTTTCGTGGCTTGAGAACAGGGTCTGGCCCGTGGGCAGGTGGTAGCGCAGGATTCCCGCTCCCAGGATGGAGACGTAGAGGTTCTGGAGGCTGTCTTCCGTGATGGCTTTGATCACGTAGTCTCCTTGGATGGCGTATCGGGGGTGGAACCGGCCGTTGGGAGCGTCCACCGTGTACAGCCCTTTGCCGTTGACGCCTGCCCACAGGGTGCCTTCGCTGTCTTCATAGAGGGAGGCGATGCTTTGCGGGAAGTCGATGTGCTGCAGGACTTTCCCCCGGCGGTCCAGCCGGTAAAGTCCGTTGTCTTCCACGGTACACCACAGGCTGCCGTCGCGGGTGGCGCAAAGGGCGAGAGGATTTCCGGGCACGTCCATTTGCGTTTTGGGCAGGCTCCAGTAGTGGAAGGGCATGGGCGTGGCGGGCAGCATCAGGATGCCTTGGTACTGGCAGGCTATCCAGAGGTTGCGCTGCCTGTCTTCCAGCAGGGCCAGGACGCGGGTGCTGTTGATGTCGATGAAGGGATTGTAGATGGTTTGCAGGTCCGTCACTTCCATGCTGCCGCGTTTCACCTGGATCAGGCCGTGCCCGGTGCCTATGATGATGTCTCCTTGGGAGTTGGTGATGGCCGAGCGGATAGAGAATCCTCTGCGCTTTCCTCTGTAGGGCAGCATCTGCAGCCGGTCTTTCTCCTCGTCCAGCAGGTAGACATTGTAGTTGGTGATGACAAACAGCTGGTTGTCGGAGGTCTCCAGTATTTTCTTTACGGCGGTGGGGGGAAGGGGGAACAGTTTCTCCTCGCCGGTCTCAGGCCGGATGCGGACCACTCCTTGCCGGTCGGTTCCCAGCCAGAGCTGCCCGTGGCGGTCTTCATAGAGGTGGTTGATGTAGCGGAAGTGGTAGAGCGGGCTGGGGCGGTTGACGGGGCTGCCCGTCATCCGGTCGGGGTCTAAGCGGAAAATGCCTGCGCCGGACACGTTGAACAGGATCTCGCCGTTCCTCCGCTGGATGATGCTGTAGATGTATCCGCCGAAGTCCAATTGGTCCAGTCTGACGCGCTGGAAACAGTCTTTTTCCGGCAGGTAGCGTTGCAGTCCGTTTTCCGTGCCTACCCACAGCCGTTGCTCGCGGTCTATCAGCAACGTCCGCACCGTGTTGTCGCTCAGCGAGGTGGAGTCGTTTTCGCTGTGGACATAGGTGGTGAACTGTGTGCCGTCAAACCGGCAAAGGCCGTTGTCTGTGCCCATCCAGAGGAAATTCCGTTCGTCTTGGCAAAGCGCCTGGACAGTCTGGCTGCCTATCTGGTCTTTGTCATAGAGACGTGCGTCTTGCCCTTGTGCCAAGGGAGAGGCTGTCAGCAGCAGCAGAGTGACGAGTAAAGAGATGATCAGCGTCTTCATGGTGTCGGATAAGGTGTAATTTTTTGCAAAGATACTTATTAATATGGAAAATCCAAGAGTTAGGATAGCGATTAGTGATTGGCTGACACTTTGCGTTTCTGCCCGGCTGAGAATCGCCTGTTTCCGTCCGGGTGGCCGGATCGCTCCAAAAAACGGAACGGAAATCCGCAATCGGCTGTCTTGTACGCAGATAGCGAAATGCTTACATTCCAAATAGCGGTTTCATGTGCCTTTTCCTGCCGTCAAAAGCCGGAAAAGTGCCCTTCCGTTTCCGCCGCACGCATACGGTGGTTCCGCCGCACGCGTACCGTCCGCGCACCGCACGCGTGATCCGGATCCGCCGCACGCATGTCCAGGCATCGCATTCATGCGTCATCTGCCTTCCTGTGACGCGCGAATCACCCTCCAGACACGGCTTATTGCGCATTTTTATATAGGATTTATGCGGTAAGCCTTTCTATTTGGACGGTTTTGAAAATCCTTGTTGTAAGCAAATGCCGGACATTCGTGTCTTTATGGCAGCAAAACGGGCGTTATATGTTGCCAAGGGTAATGCAGGACTGATCTGCGATGGGAGATCCGTTTTGTTTCACTATATCCGCGCCTGAATGAATCCTCGTTCAATTCCGCACATCTATAGGATTTATGGTCAGACAAAAACGGTCTGCGGATGAACGCCTGCTTATGCCTCGCTCTCCCCTCTGATTTTGCACCGATTTGGGCGGATAATCCGCTGTCTCACCCCCTGACGGAACGATTTTGAACGTTTATGAAACGTAGATGAACGCCTCAACACCTGCTTGAACGGATCGGGAACGTGCGTTAACCCCCGCCTTATGCGCATTCGTTAATTTTGTTATCGGAAAAATGGCAGGAAGCCGGACTGCGGCAGATGTCCTGAAAACGGCTGTTTTTTCCATGGGACAAGGCAGCCTGTACATAATATGATAAGGTGTGGCGTGAAACGATCCTCTCCCTTCGGGGAGCCGCTTGTTTGAATAGTCAATCTATTTTTTTACCAGTTTAAACCTAAAAAGAATGAAAGTGTAAGAACAAGACCATGAAACAACATGAAGACGGAAGTTAGATCCTGCGGGAAGCGGCCGGGCATCTGCACATGAGGATGCGGACGGCACAGGCCCGGATGAACCGCCGGGCGGAAAAGCAATTTACCAATGTATTAGAACAACTTTTAAACGAAGACTAATGAAATGTATGAAACGAAAAATTCGGAAGCAGCCTTTTCTGTTCCTGCTGATGGTGTTCAGCTGTCTGATGGCATGGGGACAAGAAGGAGTGCCAGTGAAAGGTGTGGTAATTGACACCAACGGCGAGACCGTCATTGGAGCATCTGTCGTAGTTAAAGACAACAGATCAATAGGTACGATTACAGATATAGACGGAATTTTCCAGTTGACAGTGCCCAGTGACAAGACTGTGCTCACCATTACGTTTGTGGGCATGAAGTCGAAAGACGTGAAAGTGACCCCCGGCAAGCTCATCGAGGTGGTGCTGGAGGACGATACGGAAATCCTGGACGAAGTGGTGATCGTCGGCTACGGTCAGCAGAAGAAGTCCAGCGTGGTAGGATCCATCACCCAGACCGACGGCAAGACGCTGGAGCGCGCGGGCGGTGTGTCCAGCTTGGGAGCGGCCCTGACGGGTGCCCTGCCGGGCGTGATCACCTCCGCCTCCACCGGTATGCCGGGCGAGGAAGATCCGGAGATCATCATCCGTACCCGAAGCTCCTGGAACAACAGCGAGCCGCTGGTGCTGGTGGACGGCATCGAGCGTGAGATGAGTTCGGTGGACATCTCCTCCGTGGCCAGCATCTCCGTGCTCAAGGACGCGTCCGCCACGGCGGTCTACGGTGTGAAGGGTGCCAACGGCGTGATCCTCATCACCACCAAGCGCGGACAGGAAGGCAAGGCCAACGTGCAGATCAAGGCCAACGTCACGGCCAAGGTGGTGTCCAAGCTGCCGGAAAAGTATGACGCTTACGACACCTTCTACATGATGAACTACGCCATCGAGCGCGAGGCGGGCCTGAATCCTTCCGGATGGGGCAACTATACCAACCCCGCCGTCATCCACAAGTACCGCTATCCGGCCAACGTAGCCGAGTGGGACCGCTATCCCAACACCGACTGGGAGGAAGTGCTGTTCAAGGACATGGCCATGTCCTACAACACCAGCGTCAACGTCTCCGGCGGTACGAAGGTGGTGAAATACTTCGCCGCTGCGGACTTCACCAGCGAGGGTGACCTTTTCAAGACCTTTGAGAACGGACGCGGCTACAACTCCGGATTCGGCTACAACCGCATCAACGTGCGCAGCAACCTGGACTTCACGCTGACCCCCACCACCACGTTCTCTACCAACCTCTTCGGATCGAACGCGCAGCGCACCCTGCCTTGGGCCATGGGCGACGGCGACACCGCCTACTGGAACGCCGCCTACAAGTCGGCTCCCGACGCCATGCGGCCCATCTACTCCAACGGCATGTGGGGATGGTATGCCCTGCGTGACGCCGATGTGCCCAACTCGGCCTACAACCTGGCCAACGCCGGCACCGAGAAGCGCACTACCACCAAGATCACGACCGACTTCATCCTCCAGCAGGACCTCGGCTTCCTGACCAAGGGTCTGAAGTTCAAGGCCAACTTCTCCATGGACTACACCTTCCAGGAGACCGGACGAGGCATCAACGACCAGTATAACAACGCCCAGCAGATGTGGGTGGATCCCGACACAGGCGAGATAGACTACAAGATAGACCCGAACGCAGGTACCGGTCTGGACGCGGTGGAAAACCCCATCTACTGGACCACCCAGGCCGGCAGCGCCAACACGGGTGCCACCTACCGCACGCTCTACTACTCCTTCCAGTTGGACTACGCCCGCCAGTTCGGCAAGCACGATGTGACGGCGCTCGCCCTCTTCAGCCGTCTGAAGGAAGCACAGGGCGGTGTGTTCCCCATCTACCGCGAGGACTGGGTGTTCCGTTTCACGTATAACTACAACCTGCGCTACTTCTTCGAGGCCAACGGCGCCTACAACGGCTCCGAGAAGTTCGGCCCCAACTACCGCTTCGACTTCTTCCCCTCCCTGTCAGTGGGCTGGATGCTGAGCGAGGAGCCTTTCATGAAGAAGCTGAAGATCTTCGACATGCTGAAGTTCCGCTTCTCCTGGGGACGCGTGGGTGACGACTCCGTGGTGTCTCCCTGGGCGCGTTTCAACATGAGCAACCGCTTCCTCTACACCGACCAGCTCTCCTACGGCAACAACGCGCTCATGGGAACGGTCAGCCCCGCCAACTCTCCCTACACCTTCTGGAGAATCTCTTCGCTGGGTAACCCCGACCTCTCCTGGGAAACGGTGGAGAAACGTAACTTCGGTATCGATTACGCCTTCCTCGACGGCCTGATCGCCGGCTCGGTGGACATCTTCAACGACACCCGTACCGACATCCTCGTCAACGGCGGCGACCGTGCCATCCCTTCCTACTTCGGCGCCACGGCTCCCCGTGCCAACCTCGGTAAGGTGAACAGCCACGGCTACGAGTTGGAACTCCGCCTGAACAAGGTGTTCAACAACGGCATGCGCGTCTGGCTGAACACCAGCATGACCCACGCCGTCAACGAAGTGAAATTCAAGGATGACCCGCAGCTCTTGCCGGCCTACCAGCGGGCGGCCGGACATACGATCGGCCAGACGTACTCCTACATCGACAAAGGCAACCTGGCCACGTGGGACGATGTGATCGGCAGCACCAACTGGAGCACCGACAACCTCAACAAGCTGCCCGGCGACTACAACATTGTGGACTTCAATGCCGACGGTGTCGTGGATGACTACGACCGTGCCCCCTACCAGTATGCCTCCATTCCGCAAAACACCTACAACGCCTCCATCGGCTGGGAATGGAAAGGATTCAGCGTCTTCGCACAGTTCTACGGTGTGAACAACGTGACCCGCGAGATCAACTTCCCGACCTTCCGCTCCACGGCACACGTGGCCTACGTGGAAGGCGACTACTGGACTCCGAACGGAACGGCCACCCTGCCTTATCCCCGCTGGGGAACGTCTATCAGCTCTGCCGCCAACGGTACCCGCTACTGGTATGACGGCTCCTACATCCGTCTGAAGAACGTGGAACTCTCCTACACCTTCAAGGGTGACTGGCTGAAGAAGCTGGGCGTGAACACCGCGCGCCTCTACCTCAACGGCGACAACCTCTACATGTGGACCGACATGCCGGACGACCGCGAGTCCAACACGGGCTACAGCTCCGGCGACGGCGCTTACCCCATGGTGAGACGTTTCAATATCGGCATCGACATTACATTATAATATAATAGGAGTAAAAACGATATGAGCAACTATATAAGCAAACTGTTTCTGATACCGGCCTTTGCTGTGGCCGGCATGATAGGGATCAGCTCGTGTACGGACTATCTGGACAAGGCTCCGGAAACTAATTACGCGCCGACCGACCCCTATAAGGACTTCACCAACTTTCAGGGATTCGTGGAGGAACTCTACGACTGCATCCCCGTGGTGAGCAACAGCGAGTACCACAACTGCTTCAACTTCGGAGAAGAGGAATACTGGGAGCCGCAGGAGTTGCGTCTGTTTGCCAAGAGCGTGGACGACGGCGACTTCTGGGGATGGACCACTTGCTATTACTCCTATCCGCGCAGCGGAGGATCGGCCGGCTCCACCGCCCGCCGCGACAAGGGCGACCTCTGGACCAACGCCTGGTATGCCATCCGCAAGTGCAACCTGGGCATCGCCAACCTGAATCTGCTGACGGGCGCCACCCAGGAGGAGCGCGACCTCATCGAGGGACAGCTCTACTTCTTCCGCGCCTGGTTCCACTTCATGGTGATGGAATGGTGGGGAGGAATGCCCTACATCGACACCGTGCTCCCCACGGACGTGTCGCCCACGCTGCCCCGCGAGACCTGGCAAGCTTGCGCCGATAAATGTGCGGCCGACTTCGATCGTGCTGCGGCTCTCCTGCCCGTGGACTGGGACGACACCACCGTAGGCAAGGTGACTTTGGGCCGGAACCAGACCCGCATCAACAAGATCATGTGCCTGGCCTACAAGGGCAAGACCCTGCTCTGGGCCGGAAGCCCGCTGATGAACTGGTCGTCGGGCGGAAGCCGCGAATACAATCCGGACTATTGCAAGCGAGGAGCGGATGCTCTGGGCGAAGCGCTGGCACTGACCGAATCCACCGGACGCTACGAGCTGGCCGACTTTGAGGACTACAACGAAATCTTTCTGGTACACAACTCCGGCGGCGTGCTCAACGGACTGAACGAGGCCATCTTCTATGAAAACCCGCGGGACTATGAAGCCCGCTGGCGCTGGAACATGGTCAACGACTTCCGACCCCGCACCATCGAGGCCTCCGGCATCAAGTGCTACCCCACGGCCAACTACGTGAACTACTTCGGCATGGCGAACGGTTACCCCATTGAGGACATCACCCAGCCGGATCCCGATTCGGGCTACGACCCCACCTATCCGTGGAAAGACCGCGACCCCCGCTTCTACAAGGACATCATGTTCGACGGCGTGCAATACCGCAGCACGGGCGGCGCTGGAGGATCGGTGCAGCTCTTCGACGGCGGCAACGAGACCGACAACGGCCCCTCCATGGACCTGCAGAAAGGCTGCTTCACGGGCTATATGAACATGAAGCTTTGTCCGCAGCTGATGAACGGCTACGACGGATATAAGGAAAACAACATCATGGTGCTCATGCTGATGCGTCTGGCCGATGTCTACCTGATGTATGCCGAGGCCGCAGCCGTGGGCTACGGAACGCCCCAAAGCAAGGCACCCACCTACGGGCTGACAGCCGAGGAGGCGCTCAACGTCATCCGCGACCGCGCCGGCGTGGCACATGTGCTGCCACAGTTTACGGACAACACCGAGAACTTCCTGAGCGAGGTGCGCCGCGAGCGGGCTGTAGAGCTGGCCTTCGAGGGCTTCCGCTTCATGGACCTGCGTCGCTGGATGCTCCTCACCCAACGGCCTTACACGCTCAAGACCAAGATCGAGTTCGACCGCGCCGATCCGGACAACTACAACTACGACGCGCCCGAGGAGAACCCCATCCGCAACCTGCGCGAGGAAATCCTGGTGGAACGCAACTACACCGACCGTCACTACTGGCTTCCGCTCCAGAGAGACGATGTAAACATGTATGAAGGTTTCGGACAGAATCCGGGATGGTAATCAATGACCTTAATTTAACGACTAAATGATACTGAAAATGAAAAGAAAACATCTATATATAAGCTGTGCGGCCTTGGCACTCTCCCTGATCCCCGCAACGGGACAGGCGCAGGATGTGACGGCAGACAGCCTGGTGAACGTGGCGTTCGGCACCGTGGCCAGAGAGGATATGACGCAAGCCATTTCTACGGTCCACACCTCCGAACTGCTGAAGAATGCATATAGCGACAACAGCCTCGTGGGGCTGGGCAGCCTGGTCGGCGGCTATACGGGCAACGTCTGGGGACAGTCGGCCCTGGTGCTGGTGGACGGCGTGCCCCGCGACGCCAGCAGTGTGCGCGCCTCGGAAGTGGAAAGCATCTCGGTGCTGAAAGACGCCGCTGCCGTGGTGCTCTACGGAAGCCGGGCTTCCAAGGGCGTGATCCTCATCACCACCAAGCGTGGCAAGGAAGGACCCATGCGCATCGATGTAAGGGCCAACACGGGGTTCTATGTGCCCAAGTCCCTGCCCCAATACCTGGACGCGGACTGCTACATGACCCTCTATAACGAGGCTTGCCGCAACGACGGATTGGCCGAGCGTTACGACGCGGCCACCATCTACAACACGGCCATGGGAACCAACCCCTACCGCTATCCCAACATCGACTTCTACGACTCCGAATACATCCGCAAGGCGTACAACCAGGTGGACGTGACGGGCGAGGTGTCCGGCGGTAACGACCGCACGCAGTATTACCTGAACTTCGGCATCGACTACAACAACGACCTGGTGAAGTATGGTTCGGCCAAGGACAACCATGATCTGGCGTTCAACGTGCGCGGTAACGTGGACATCCAGCTGGCTTCCTGGCTGAAGGCCACGACCAACGCGGCGGTGCTCTACACCAACCAGTACCGGGGTCGCGGCACCAACGAGAACTCCTTCTGGAACACGGCGGGCACCCTGCGTCCCAACTGGTTCGCGCCTCTGTTGCCCATCGACATGATGGATCCCAACTCGGAAAGCATCCAGAGCTACATCGTCAACAGTGACCACCTCATCGACGGCAAATACCTGCTGGGCGGTACGTCCACCGACCAGACCAACTCCTTTGCCAACCTGCTGGCCGCCGGCTACGTGAAGGAAAAGGTGCGCCGGTTCATGTTTGACGTGGCCTTGGAGGCCGACCTCAGCTCCGTGCTCAAGGGACTCTCCTTCAAGACGGCTTACAGCGTGGACTATACCGCTTATTACTCCGAAGCCTACAACGCCACCTATGCGGTCTACGAGCCGACCTGGGCCAACGTCAACGGCAAGGACATGATCGTCGCCCTCACCCAGCACAACATCGACAACAGAGGTCAGAGCGAGTACGTGGGCAAGTCCACCTATGACCAGACCATGATGTTCAGCGCACAGTTTGACTACAAAAATACCTTCGCCAAACTGCACAACGTCTCCGCCACCCTCTTGGGATGGGGCTACCAGACGCAACGCTCTTCGGACGAGAACCACGAGGGAAGTGATTACCACCGCACTACCAATGTGAACCTGGGCTTGAGAGCCGCCTACAACTACGCCCACAAGTATTACGTGGACTTCAGTGGCGCGGTCATCCACTCGGCCAAGCTGCCGGAGAAGAACCGCAACGCCTTCTCGCCTTCGGTCACCTTGGGATGGAGACTGAGCAAGGAAAACTTCATCAAGGACAATGTGTCTTGGATAGATGACCTCATGGTGACGGCCTCTTACGCCAAGCTCCATCAAGACCTGGACATATCGGACTATTACATGTACGAAGGCTTCTTCAGCAAGAACTCCACAGCCGGACACTGGGTGTCATGGCATGACGGGGCGGCCGGAGGATGGACACCTGTCTCGGTGGGCGGCAGCAACGCTGAGCTGGACTTCATCACCCGCCAGGAGTTCCGCGTGGGACTGGACGCTACCTTGTTCGACCGCCTGCTGCGCGTCAACGCCAACTACTTCCGCAACGACACGAAGGGCTTGCTGACACAGGGCACCTCGACCATCTATCCGTCCTACTTCTACATCAACGACACCAACGACTTCATCCCTTGGCTGAACTACAACGAAGACCGCCGCAGCGGTTTCGACTTCGCCGTGACAGCCAACAAGAAGTTCGGCGACTTTGACGTGACGCTCGGCTTCAACGGCATGGTCTACACCGCCACCGCCCTGAAGCGCGACGAGGTGTATGAGGAAGATTACCTCTACCGCGAAGGCCGCGACCTGGACGGCTCCTGGGGATATGTATGCGAGGGCTTCTTCCAGGATCAGGCTGACATCGACAACCATGCCCGCCAGACCTTCGGTACGGTGCGGCCGGGTGACCTGAAGTACAAGGACATCAACGGCGACGGCGTGATCGACAGCAAAGACCAGATCGAGCTGGGCAACAGCGGCAGTTCCGCACCTCCCTTCTCCTTCGGCCTGAACCTGACGGTGAAGTACAAGAACTTCTCGCTCATGGCACTGGGCACGGGACGCACCGGCATGATCGGCTACAAGAACAGCTCTTACTACTGGAACCGGGGCACGAGCAAGTTCTCCGATGTGGTCTGGGGACGTTGGACCGAGGCCACCAAGGAGACGGCCACCTATCCGCGCCTCTCTACCAGCAACGGCGACAACAACTACCGCAACTCCACCTTCTGGATGTATAAGAACAACTACTTCAACCTGGATCAGGTGCAGCTGACCTATGACTTCGACGAGAATCCCTTCCCCAAGGCGAAGTTCGTGAAAGGCATGAGCGTCTATTGCGGCGGCACCAGCCTGCTGACCATCTCCAAGGAGCGCGAGCACATGGAGCTGAGCACCGGCTTCCCCAACTGCCGTTACTATTACCTGGGCTTGAAAGCCACCTTCTGATTTAAACTGATGAATAAACAAGCATAGAAGATTATGAAAAAGACTATTATACTTTTGATGGCAAGTGCCCTGACGCTCTCCGGCTGTGACGACCTGTTCGAGCCGGCGCTGGAGAACCACCAGCAGGTGGAGCAGATGTACGAGGACCAGGACTTCATGATGGGTCTCGTGCATACGGTCTACAGCCAGATTCCGGGATATTACGACAACAACGAGTATGGCACGGACGACGCTGTGACCAACCAGCCTTCCAACACCTTCCTGCAGATGGCCACGGGTGCCTGGACGAACACCTCGTACAATCCCTTGAGCCAATGGAACAACTCCTACAACGCGATCCAATACATCAACCTCTACCTGCTTCATGAGCAGAACGCGGTGTATTCGGACGATGCGGAGATGGATGCCCTGTTCAAGCAGCGTCTGAAAGGGGAGGCTTACGCCTTGCGAGGCATCTTCTACTACTACCTCATGCGCGCCCATGCCGGCGTGGGCACCAACGGCGAACTGCTGGGTGTGCCTCTGGTGCTGGACTTCCAGACAGCTCAGGCGGACTTCAACCAGCCGCGCGCCTCGTTCCAGGCCTGTGTGGATCAGATCAACAAAGACCTGCTGTTGGCCGAGGAGCTGCTGCCGCTGGAATACCAGGACGAGTCCAGCGTGCCGGCCAAGTTCCAAAGCCTGACCACGGACGTGAGCAAGTATAACAACGTGATGGGTGCCAAGGCCCGCCTGCTGGTCAACGGACTGGCGGCCCGCGCTTTCCGTGTCCGTCTGGCCTTGATGGCGGCCAGCCCGCTCTATCAGGACGCTTCCAACACCACAACGTGGGCGGACGCGGCCGATGCGGCAGCCGAGGTGCTCGACTACAACGGCGGTGTCTCCGCTTTGGCATCTGACGGCGTGGAGTATTATTCGGTGGCCATCACCAACGGTCTCGCCGACGGTGCGAATCCGGCCGAGATCTTGTGGCGGGAGAACATCAGCAACGACCAGAACTCTTGGGAGACAGATAACTTCCCGCCCAGCCTCTATGGCAACGGCTACATGAACCCCTCGCAGAACCTGGTGGACGCTTTCCCCATGGCCAACGGCTATCCCATCGACCATGCCTCCTCCGGCTATAACGAGGCTACCCCTTACGCCAACCGCGACCCGCGCTTCGACAAGTACATCCTCCACAACGGATCGACCATCACCGAGAAGAGCGTGACGCTCAACATCACGTCGGGCAATGCCGACGGCATCAACGTGACGGAAAACCGCTCCACCCGCACGGGCTACTATATGAGGAAGCGCCTGCGCTGGGACGTGAACCTCGACCCCGCCGCCGGTGTCACACAGAGACGCTACGCGCCCCGCGTCCGCTACACGGAAATGTATCTGGATTATGCGGAGGCAGCCAACGAAGCTTGGGGACCGAAAGCCACGGGCAGCCACGCCTATTCCGCCTACGATGTCATTAAGGCTATCCGCCAGCGTGCAGGCGTGGGCGGCACGGACGACCCCTACCTGGAAGAGTGCGCGGCCGACCAGGCAGCCATGCGCGAGTTGATCCGCAACGAACGCCGCCTGGAGCTTTGCTTCGAGAGCTTCCGCTTCTGGGATGTGCGCCGCTGGAAGCTCGACCTCAACGAGCCTGTCTATGGCATGCAGTGGAACGGATCGTCCTACGACCGCATCCTCGTGGAGGAACGCTCGTATGAGGACTATATGTATTTCAGCCCTATACCCAATTCTGAGACCTTGAAATACAGCAACCTGATCCAGAACGAAGGTTGGGATTAAACGAAATGAATGATGCGATTATTTCTGAACTAAAAAAAGTAGAACAACATGAATATGAAAAAGAAACTCTCCTATATCGGAATGGCCTCTTTGCTGCTGGCAGCCACGGCTTCCTGCGAAAGTGGTACCAATGAGTTCGGCAATTTCGACTACTCGACCGTTTACTTCTCCACCCAATTTGCCGAGCGCACCTTGGAGCTGGGTGAGGACGAGTTCGTGGACAACTCGATGGACAACCAGCGCAAGGTGAGCATTAAGGCGGCCTGGGGAGGAGGATACAACAATCCGCAGGACGTGACCATCGACTTTATGGTGGACGAGTCGCTTTGCGACAACCTTTACTTCGTAGGCGAGGGCACGCAGGTGCTTCCCATGCCCTCCTCCTACTACCAGCTGGCTTCAGACCAAATCCGCATCCCTGCCGGGCAGATCATGGGGGGAGTGGAGGTCAAGCTGACCGAAGCTTTCTTTGCCGACCCCAATACGGTGAAGAACTATTACGCCATCCCGCTGCGCATGACCGATGTGGTGGGCGCGGACTCCATCCTTATGGGATCGACCACGGTGGCCAATCCTACGATCACCAATGTGAACGACTGGACCATCCAGCCTAAGAACTATGTGGTCTACGTGGTGAAGTACGTCAACGAGTGGCACGGCGAGTACCTGCGCCGGGGTGTGGACCGGACCACCATCGACGGCGTGTCCGGACAGACAGTCCGCCATGCCCAGTACATTGAAGACGGTGAGGTGGTCTACCTGAGCACCAAAAGCCTCACCGACGGCATCCTCGGCCTCACGGTTCAGGATGGCAGTGGCAACAACGTGAGCTACAACGTCGGCCTGGCTTTCGCCGAGGACGGCACTTGCACCATGACCAGCCTGACTGACGGAGTGGCCGTGACCCGTGGCGAAGGCAAGTTCGTGAAGGACGGAGAGAAGAACAGCCTCGGCGGAAAAGACCGCGACGCGATCTACCTGGACTACGAGGTGGACTTTGCCAATCACAACATGCAGTATGCCGTGAAGGACACGCTGGTGCTGCGCACGAGAGGCGTGGTGGGCGGCACTTCCTTCAATGCGGAGGTGCGATAGGAACGATGATATATATAACCTTAAAAAGAGATGAACATGAAATATTTCAATCATAAGATGATAGGTCTTGCCATGGCGGCCGCGCTCTCGGTCTCGTGTGTGGACGAGTATGACTGCAATCTTCAGGTGGAGAAACCCGAAGACGTGGCCGGCAGCGAATACCTGGCGACCTTTGATGTGCTGAAAGCCTACATCAACCGCGAGGCAAGCTCGACGTTCAAGCTGACTGCGAACATGTCGCCGACGGACTTCACGGCTCATGAGGCGGCTTACAGCACGGTGATGAACAACTTTGACGGATTTGACATTGGCGACGCTTTCACGCCCGCCAATTCCTCCACAGCCAATGTGTATGAGTTCGGAAACCTGATACAAGTGGCCGATGCGGCCAAGGAGGCAGGGGTGCCCCTCTACGGAGGTGCTCTCTGTTCCAATCAGGGACAGCTCGCCGCCTATTACAACGAACTGATGGAACCGATCATCATCCCCTACGAGCCTGAGAAAGGAACCACTGTCCTCTTCACTTTCGAAGAGGACGAGATTGGCACCGCTTATCCGATGAGCGGCAACAGCAGCGCGGAGGTGACGACCGACCCGGACGATCCGGAAAAGAAGGTGCTGCAGGTGGGAAGGGCGGACGAGTTTGCCAGCTATTCGTTTGCGAAACTCAACGTCAAGCTTCCCGAAGGCCGGAAACTGGGTGACTATGTGAGCATGGTATTCGACATGCGGGTGGTGGACAGCCACGGTATCTATGGAGCCGGCATGAAGGTCTATATCAACGGACAAGAGTTCAATGTAGGCATGAACGCGGCAACCATGGGATGCAACCCTAATGTATGGAACCGTGGAGCCACCATCAAGATGAACGACGCCACAGCACCGGGCTTCGTCTTGCCGGCCAGCCTTGCCGAGCTGACGGAATTCGAGCTTCAGGTAGGTACGGCTTCGGGCGAGGCTTATTACTACTTGGACAACATCAAGATGAACTACGAGGTGGCCGGAACGGGCACGACCCTTATCGACTTTGAGGACGTGGAACCCGGCACCACTTATCCCATGACGGGCAACAGCTCTTGCGTGGTAGTGGACGATCCGAAGGGCGAGAGCGGCCATGTGCTCCAAGTCGGAACTGATGCCGACAAGTCAAACCATTCTTACCCCACCTTCACGCTCAAGCTGGAACCCGGACGCACATTAGGTGACTATACGGCCATCGCGATGGACATGTATATCATTAATAGCAACGGCATCTGGGGCGACGGCGTGAGAGTTATCATCAACGGGGTGGAAATGAACTCCGGCAAGGGACCGGGCAACTTCGGCTGTCCTGACAACGCTTGGGGACGAGGCATCGTTTACATTCCTTTCGGCACTACAAACGGCAACGGAACGGTCATGATTCCCGACGAGCTGAAAGACCTCACGGAAATCACCCTGTCTGTGGGTGCCGGTTCTGGCGCATGGTACGGCTACATGGACAACATCACCCTCTACTGGAAGATGGACGACACCATCATCGAGAAGACTCCTGAAGAGAAGGCCGACATCCTCACCGACCAGATGAACCAGTGGATCGGAGGCATGGTGTATGCGGGAGGAGAAGCCATTTCATGCTGGAACGTCATCAGCGAGCCGCTCAGCCAGACCAACGATGCCAACACCTTTGACTGGGGCGCTTACCTGGGCGAAGAGGACTATGCCCGCAAGGCAGTCCAGCTGGCACGCGACACCGCTCAGGCTCTGCAGCGGCCCATCGAGCTTTTCGTGAGCAACACCTTCGAGCAGTCGGACGATCTGGCCGCCAAAGCCGACCAGCTGATCGCCTTGGTACAGTCGTGGAAAGCCGACAACGTGACCCGCATCGACGGCTACAACATCCTGCTCCATGCGATCTATTCCAAGAATCCCAGCGTGCAGGCTGCCAACGAGGAGGGCGTCAGCCGTCTGCTGGAAAAGCTGCAACAGACCGGCAAGCCCGTTCGCATTTCCGATTTGAGCATTGGTGTGGCAGACGCTGAAGGCAACCTCTTGCAGGCCAACCAAGTCTCTACCGACGACCGTGTGTATGCGGGCGATTACCTGGCATTCATCATGCAGGAATACCGGCGTGTCATCAGCCCGTCCAACCAGTATGGCATCTCCATATCCGGCATGAGCGAGTCGAACAGCGGCTATAAGCTCTGCCCATGGACATCGGGCTGGAACCGCAACCTCTTCTACGAAGGCATTGTGAAGGGACTGGGCCAGGCGGAATAAGCCTGTCTTCCTGTCCTTTATAGGGAAAACCGTTTTATAGGCATTCCTATAGAATAGGTGATTTTGTTACTTACATTTTCAGGCTGCATCTCTTTATGGAGAAGTCGTGATGACCTTTTCTGAAAAGGGTGCAGCCATTTTTTTCATGCATTCAATCAAAAAGATGACGAATATGAAACATCTGAAACTGATTTTTACCTTTCTTTTAGCAAGCTTCCTGTTGGGAGCTTGTTCCGACGATGATGTCAACAAGAACGCATGGGGCGATTCCTATGCCCGTTTTGTACGCAGTGCCATGACTGTCCGCTCCACGAGCGGCGAGGCGGAAGCCGTTGTGCAGTGGTTGCAGTCCACGTGGGAAATCACGCTGGGCGAAGGGAGCATTGTGCAGAGCGTCAGCCCGGCCACAGGCGGCGGCAATGCCAGCGGCCTGCAGTTTACGAAGGTGCGGCTCACCTGCAACGCCAACCTCAGTGCGGAGCCTCGCACCCAGACCCTTCACCTCACCGACCAGTCCGGTGTGACGACCGACTTGGTGGTCACCCAGGAAGGGCTGGCCGACCGCGTTGTCCTCGATGTGGACGCTTCCGTGGCCTACCAGCCAGTCGTAGGTTTTGGCGGCATGTATAATCCCGCCATCTGGACGGGCAGCAATGTGCTTTCCACAGACGAGATGAACACCCTGTATAGCTCTGAAGGCATGGGCTACTCCATCCTCCGCCTGATGATCTATGCCGACGAGAACCGCTGGGCCGACGATGTGGCCGGTGCCAAGCAGGCGCAAGACTTGGGCGCCATCGTGTTCGCCTGTCCGTGGGAAGCTCCCGCCGAGCTGACCGACGAGGTGGACGGAACGCCTCACGTCAAGCCGGAAAACTATGCCGCCTACGCCGATCACCTGATTAGCTACATCAACTACATGAAGGACAACGGGGTGGACATCTATGCCATCTCCGTGCAGAACGAGCCGGACATGGACTTCACGGCCTGGACACCATCCGAAGTGGTGAACTTCCTCAAGCAGGAAGGCGCGCGCATCCGTGCGACGGGTGCGAAACTGATGGCGCCTGAGGCTTGCGGCACCCAGCCGGAATACACCGATCCGGTTTTGGCCGATGCGGAAGCTTTCGCACAGACCGACATCGTGGCTGGCCACCTCTATCAGGGCTTCATCGAAGAAGACGGCGGCTATGCCCAAAACCGCCACGACTATGTGTGCGGCCTTTATCCCCGTCTGGGAGGCAAGACCTGGTGGATGACCGAACACCTGTTTAACGACGGCGAGAACGAAACCGATCCTGCCCAGTGGGTGTTCCGCAACTGGGACTATAACTTCACCCATCTGGCCACTGAGATCCACAAATGCATGGAGGGCTATTGCAGCGCCTATGTCTACTGGTATCTGAAACGCTTCTATGGCCTGATCGGCGACAACGACCAGCGCAGCCCCGTGGCTGAAGGCGAAGTGTCGAAAAACGGCTACATCATGGCCCACTATGCCAAGTATGCCACCGGCATGACCCGTGTCGCCGTGACTTCCAGCAAGGGAAGCTGCTGGGCCACCGCTTATGTCAACGAGGACGGAACAGAGCTGACGCTGGTGCTCCTCAATGCGGATGTTACTCCCAAAACCGTTGAAATCCAGCTGCCCGGCATCCGCACAGCCACTGCCGTGGAGACCAGCGAGACCCAAAACATGCAGCCGGTGGATGTCAGCGTTTCGGACGACAGACTCACGCTGCCTATCTCGGTGCAAGGCATTGTCTCTGTACGGATAGCGCTTGACTGAAGTCGTCTGAATCGTATAAAATGTTAAAAGTGAGCATAGGTTTTAATCTTTTGGGATGTGAAGAATGTCTCATTCGGATTAAAACCTATTAAAACAGCTAACCTTATGAACAGAAAAATTGCTACTTGTACAGTGTTGGCCGCTCTCTTTGCCCTTTTTGCCGCAGGAGCGCAGGCCAAAGTCCGTCTGCCTCGCCTGATAGGCGACCGCATGGTGTTGCAGCGGGACGCTGAGTTGAAAATCTGGGGATGGGCCGATGCCGGAGAGAAAGTGACGGTAAAGTTCCGCGATGTCTATTATGACACTCAAGCCGATGCCTCTGGCCGTTGGCATGTCATGTTGCCGCCACAGCCTGCCGGAGGGCCTTACCTGATGGAAGTCAACGAGCACGTCATCCGTGACATTCTGGTGGGCGATGTTTACCTTTGTTCCGGCCAGTCCAACCAAGAGACCCCCATTGCCCGCCTGGTGGAGCTTTTCCCGGAAATCGAAGTGGCCAACAATCCTAACATCCGTCATTTCAAGGTGCCTACTTCCAACACGCCCGAAGCCTTGCAGGAAGACATTCCCGGCGGCGCAGTCTGGCACTTGGGCACGGCGTCCGAAGTGATGAACTGGACAGCCTTGGCCTATTTCCTTGCCCAGGAGCTGAACGCCTATACCCGTGTCCCCATCGGCATGCTCGTCTCCAGTCTGGGAGGCTCGGCCATAGAAAGCTGGGTGCCTCAGGAAGAGCTGAAGCCGTTTCCCGATCTGGTGCTGGACAAGGCCGCGCTCGACAGTGTGCGCCGTCTGACCTCCGACCAGGGCGCAGGCCGTTGGGCAGATCCGGATCTGGACGATGACGCCTGGCAGACAGTCCAACTGCCGGGCACGTGGCAGGAGGCAGGCATCAAGGCCCGTGGCGTAGTGTGGTACCGCAAGACCATCGGGCTGGATGCTGACATGGCCGGCAAGTTCTCCCGCCTTTATATGGGAACCTTGGTCGACAACGACTCTGTGTTTGTCAACGGCACCTTTGTGGGCCGCACCACCTATACTTACCCCCCTCGCAAATACAATGTCCCTGCCGGTGTGCTTCGGGAAGGCAAGAACGTGATTGCCGTGAAGCTGACAGCTCCTGCCGGCAACGGAGAGTTTGTGAAAGACAAGCCTTACAAGCTGGTCAACAGCGGCGGCGAGGTCAGTCTGACCGGCGCATGGAAGTGTCGTGTAGGGGTGAATCTGGATGCCGCCAAGCCCTATGAAGCGCGTCTGAAAAACCTGAAACGGGTAGGCTCCGGCCTGTACAACGGCATGATCTATCCCTTGCGGGACTATCGGGTGAAGGCGGCCGTGTGGTATCAGGGAGAGACCAACGCCGGCGATCCCGCTCCTTACGAGACACTGCTGAAGGGGCTGGTCAAGGGATGGCGCGAGGTGCTGCAGATGCCCGACCTGCCTTTCCTCCTGGTGCAGCTTCCCAACTTCATGCAGAAGCGCGGGCAACCTTCCGAAAGCGGCTGGGCTGGCATTCGTGAGGCACAGTTGCAGGTGGCTTTGACTGTTCCACACACGGCTTTGGCCACTACCTACGACGTGGGAGAATGGAACGACATTCATCCTTTGAACAAGAAAACCGTGGCCCAACGCTTGCTATTGGGCGCGCGCCGCATTGTCTATGGTGAGAAGAAGCTCACTTCTTCCGGGCCGCTTTACAAAGACATGCAGGTGGACGGCAACCGCGTCATCCTGACCTTTACCGAGACGGGACGGGGACTGGCCGTGAAAGGCGGCGGCAAGCTGAAACATTTCGCCATAGCCGGAGCGGACGGGAAATACGTCTGGGCTGATGCCGTGATCCGTGGAAACAAGGTGATTGTCAGCAGTCCGGAGGTCACCGATCCTGTGGCTGTGCGCTATGCGTGGGCTGACAATCCGTCGGACGCCAACCTCTGCAACAAAGAGGGGCTGCTGGCTTCTCCTTTCCAGGCGAAACTATCGGAATAACCCGTATTTGTCATCAATCAATCCTTTAATAAAAAAACATGAATAGATTTATCACTTTCTTATTTATATGTGCCGTGGGGCTTCAGCTTCGGGCCATTGATCATCCCGGTCTGACCGTTCCACGGATAGAATCCGGACGGTTCACGTTAGTAGAAAACGGCCTCCCTACGGCCATCCTCTCAGACACGACAGACAATTCCGCTGTGCGCATAGCCGTGGGCAACCTGCAGGAAGACTTCCGCAGGGTCACCGGCACGGCAGCCGCCCGTCTGGATCGGCCGCAGGGCAAGCGCCTCATTGTGGTAGGCACCTTGGAGAGCCGCTTCATCCGTCAGCTGGTGAAGGCAGGCAAACTGGATGTCTCAGGATTGGAAGGCAAGGTGGAGCAATACCTGATGACGACCTTGGCCGCTCCTTTCGAGGGTGTGGACGAGGCGTTGGTCATTACGGGCAGTGACCGCCGGGGAGTGGTCTACGGTGTGTATGAGCTGTCTGAACAAATCGGTGTCTCTCCATGGTATGACTGGATGGATGTGCCCGTGACAAAGCGGACAGACCTCAGCATCACGCAGGGTGCCTACACAGCCGGCGAGCCTGCCGTGCGCTACCGGGGTCTTTTCCTCAACGATGAGGCTCCATGCCTGACGGGCTGGGTGAAAAACACCTATGGCACCGGCTATGGCGACCATCGTTTCTACGCCCGTGTGTTTGAACTGATCCTCCGTCTGCGCGGCAACCTGCTTTGGCCGGCCATGTGGGGATGGGCTTTCTATGCCGATGACCCTCTGAACAGCAAGACAGCCGATGACATGGGTGTCATCATGGGCACTTCCCATCACGAGCCGATGGCCCGCAACCATCAGGAGTATGCCCGCCAGCGTAAGGAATACGGCCCGTGGAACTACGAGACCAATCAGAAGAATCTCGACCGTTTCTTCCGCGAAGGCATGGAGCGGGCGAGAGATACCGAAGACCTGATCACCATCGGCATGCGTGGCGACGGCGACGCTCCCATGGGAGGCGCGGAAGGCAGGGATCACGAATATACGCCTCAGGACGAGAAGAACATCCGCCTGCTGGAGAAGATCTTCAAGAACCAGCGGCGCATCATCCGCCAGGT
The DNA here is from genome assembly GCA_944322335.1 of uncultured Bacteroides sp. Lineage (GTDB taxonomy): Bacteria > Bacteroidota > Bacteroidia > Bacteroidales > Bacteroidaceae > Bacteroides. Next base: position 11,381 of record CALUOU010000010.1, on the reverse strand, counting down.
CACCGGCAAATCCGCCGCCAAGCGTCCGCAGGTGTGGGCCATCTACAAGGAAGTGCAGCGTTATTATGACTTGGGCTTGCGTCCGGCCGATGATGTCATCATGCTGCTGACCGACGACAACTGGGGCGATGTCACCCGCCTGCCGGACGAGGAAGGGCGGAAGCATCCCGGCGGATGGGGCATGTATTACCATGTGGATTACGTGGGCGCGCCGCGCAACTCCAAGTGGATGAACATCACTCCCATCCAGCATATGTGGGAACAGCTCCAGCTGACCTACAGCTACGGCGTGGACAAGCTCTGGATCCTGAACGTGGGTGACCTCAAGCCGATGGAATACCCCATCACCCTCTTTATGAACATGGCTTGGAATCCGGAGACGTACACAGCCCAAAACCTCTTGGACCATCCGCGCCAGTTCTGTGCGCAGCAGTTCGGCGAGGATCAGGCAGACGAGGCAGCCCGCATCCTCAATCTCTACAGCAAATACAACGGACGGGTCACGCCGGAAATGCTGGACCGCAATACCTACAATCTCAAGACAGGCGAGTGGAAGCAGGTGGCCGATGACTACGCACGTCTGGAGGCCGAGGCTCTGCGCCAGTATATCAGCCTGAAGCCCGAATACCGCGACGCTTACAAGCAGCTGCTCCTCTTCCCCGTGCAGGCCATGTCCAACCTGTATGAAATGTATTACGCCCAGGCCATGAACCATAAGCTTTATGCCGAGAACAATCCGGAAGCCAATCTGTGGGCCGACAAGGTGGAGAAAGCTTTCGCGCGCGACAAGCAGCTCTGCGATGACTACAATCATGTCATGGCCGGAGGCAAATGGAACGGCATGATGACCCAGAAGCACATCGGATACACCAGCTGGAACGACAATTTCCCTGCCGACATCCTGCCCGAAGTCCGTCGCATCGCCAATCCGGAAAAAGCCGTGGGAGGCTATGTCTTCACGGGTGAGGACGGTTATGTGGCCATCGAAGCGCCCCACTATTACTCCTCCACCCAAGCGGCCGATGCCGGGTGGACGGCCATTCCTCACGTGGGACGCACGCTGGGCGGCATGGCGGTCATGCCTTATACCGCTTCCGCTGAGGGAGCCTCTCTTTCTTACAAGATGAAGATGCCCGTCCGGACAGACTCTGTCACGGTGCGTGTGATCGTCAAGTCCACCTTGGCCTTTAAGCGCACCGAGGGTCATCGCTACACCATAGGTTTTGAAGGTGGAAACGAGGAGACGGTCAACTTCAATCACAACCTGAACGAAGACCCCGCCAACGTTTATTCCGTCTACTATCCCACGGTGGCCCGTCGTGTGGTGGAGAAGAAAGTCCGTCTGGCCCTTCCTTCTTCTTCCGACGGCACATACATGCTGACTTTCCGTCCCCTTGATCCGGGCATCGTGCTGGAGAAGATCGTGGTGGACTATGGCGGCTATCAGCCCTCCTACCTTTTCGGCCAGGAGTCTCCATGCAGGCGGTGACGGACCGGTGTCTAGTGTGATACTGACTTTGCACAGGCGTATGCAAAACTTTGCATAGGCACGTGCAAAGCCTTGCACAAGTGTATGCAGAGTCTTGCACAAACGTATGCAAAACGGCTATGACGCTTAAGGTTCGAGCGTTCCGCGAGCGAGGGTTGTCCCCCATGGTCTGACCGCAGTTGTCAAGTGACAGGCTGGAAGATTGAGAGAGGCTTGGGGCTTGGTTAAAGCTGGCAAGCTGAACTTGCGGAACTTGAATAAATATAAGGAATAAGAAAAGGCGGAAGCTGAACATTCCCGGTTCGCTTCCGCCTTCTTGTCTAATTTGCTATGGCGATTTTATTTGTAAGGACGGTTGCACATTCGTCCTTGCGCGGGTCATACACAACCCTTCATTGATCCTTTATCAGACGATGCCCTGAGCCATCATGGCCTTGGCCACCTTCATGAAGCCTGCGATATTGGCGCCCTTCACGTAGTTTACATAGCCGTCGGGCTCTGTGCCGTATTTCACACAGTTCTCGTGGATGTTCTCCATGATGGAGTGCAGTTTCTGATCCACCTCTTCCGCACTCCAAGACAGGCGTTCGGAGTTTTGAGTCATTTCCAGACCCGATACTGACACACCGCCGGCGTTGGCAGCCTTGCCCGGAGCATACAGGATCTTGGCCTCCTGGAACACGCGGATCGCTTCTGGCGTAGAAGGCATGTTGGCACCTTCGGAGACGGCTATCACGCCGTTGGCCACCAGCTTCTTGGCATCCTCGCCATTGATTTCGTTCTGAGTGGCAGAGGGCAGGGCAATGTCGGCCTTTTCACCCCAAGGACGTGCGCCTTCCACATACTTCACGCCGGGATATTGCTCGGCATACTCGCGGATGCGTCCACGGTAGAGGTTTTTCAGCTCCATGATGTAGTCCAGTTTTTCGCGGTCAATGCCGTCCGGGTCATATACATATCCATCGGAGTCAGACATGGTCAGCACCTTTCCGCCCAGTTGCAGCACTTTTTCCGCTGTATATTGCGCCACGTTTCCTGCGCCGGAGATCAACACTGTCTTTCCTTTCAGGTCCATGCCTTTCGTCTTCAGCATTTCCATCAGGAAATAGACGTTTCCGTAGCCCGTAGCTTCCGGACGGATCAGCGAGCCGCCGAATTCCTGTCCCTTGCCGGTCAGCACGCCGCTGAACTCGCGGGTCAGTTTCTTGTACATGCCGAACATATAGCCCACTTCACGGCCGCCTACGCCGATGTCACCGGCCGGCACGTCGATGTCCGGACCGATGTGACGTCCCAGCTCCAGCATGAAGGCTTGGCAGAAGCGCATCACTTCGGCGTTGCTCTTGCCTCGGGGCGAGAAGTCCGATCCGCCTTTTGCGCCGCCCATAGGGAGGGTAGTCAGGGAGTTCTTGAAAGTCTGCTCAAATGCCAGGAACTTCAGGATGCCGAGGTTTACGGAAGCGTGGAAACGGATGCCGCCTTTATACGGGCCGATGGCGTTGTTGTGTTGCACGCGGTAACCCATGTTGGTCTGCACGTTTCCTTTGTCGTCTACCCATGTCACGCGGAACTGATAAACTCTGTCGGGGATGCACAGGCGTTCGATCAGGTTTGCCTTTTCAAATTCGGGATGTTTGTTGTATTCTTCTTCGATGGTAGAGAGCACCTCTTCTACTGCTTGGTGATACTCCGGCTCGTTGGGGAACCGTCTTTTCAAATCTTCTAATACCTTAGCTGCGTTCATAAATTTATTGTTTTATTGGTTATTTGTTCATTTGTCTATCATAAAAGCTGATTGCGGTTGCAAAAGTACACATAAAAATGGAACTGGCAAACAAAATTCAAAGAAAATGCTGTATTGGCCAACATTTTTATTAAAAAAGGAGCGTTTGAAAGGCATGAAAGCATTCTGTCGGCTCCCGGACAAGGCCTGCCGGGATAAAAAAAGGAGGATGCCGGACGCATCCTCCTTTTCAAATTAGTTTTTGTCATTTCTGCCTTTCAGCGATTGGATAATCGGGACGAACACAAAGCCTGCCGAGATCAGCAGGGTGGCGATGACCGTTCCGTCGATCCTCTCCGTGTGAGTCAGGATAAGGTAGCATAGCGCAGCCCAGAGCAGCGCTATGCATACGATTTGTGTTCGGGAGAGCCGCCTTCTCATTTCTGAAGGTCTGCTTTCTTTTTGGCGACAATAGCGTCGATCACAGCCACGGCTGTCAGGTTGACAATGTCGCGCACGGAGCTTTCAAAGTCGGTGAAATGGATCGGCTTGTTCAGTCCCATTTGGATCGGGCCGATGACCACCATGTCATTGTTCATGGCCTGCAGCAGCTTGGAAGCGGCGTTGGCGGCGCTCAGGGTGGGGAACACCAGTGTGTTGACATCCTTGCCCAGCAGGCGGGTGAACGGATATTTCTGGTCGCGCAGTTCGCGGTTCAGGGCAAAGTTGACTTGCATTTCGCCGTCGATGGCCAGATCCGGATAGGTCTGCTGCATGTAGTCCACAGCCTGATGCACTTCCACCGGACTTCCGTCGGTGTCTGTTCCGAAGTTCGAGTAGCTCAGCATGGCCATCACCGGAGTATGGTTGAAGAAACGCACGGTGCGCTCGGCCAGTTTGGCGATGTCTACCAGCGCTTCTGTGTCCGGATGACGGTTGATGAGCGTGTCGGCCAGGAAGAAGGTGCCCTTTTTCGTGTTGAGGATGTGCATGGTGGCAAAGTGCTTGAATTCAGGCTGAATGCCGATGACTTCCTTGGCGACCTTGATCGTATTGCTGTATTTGGTGTACAAGCCGGTGATAAAGGCGTCCGCGTCGCCTGTCTCCACCATCATCATGCCGAAATAGTTGCGCTCAAACATCTTGTCGTTGGCTTCTTCGTAGGTCACGCCCTCGCGCGCACGTTTGGTGGCCAGGATGTGGGCGTAACGTTCGCGGCGGCTTTGTTCGTTGGGGTGACGCAGGTTGACCACTTCGATGCCTTCCAGACTGAGGTTAAGCTGTTTGGCCATTTTGGCGATGATTTCGTCGTTGCCCAGCAGGATGGGCTGGCAGATGCCTTCTGCTTTAGCCTCCACAGCGGCTTTCAGCATGTTGGGGTGGATGCCTTCGGCGAATACCACCCGTTGCGGATTGCTGCGGGCGATGTCATACAGCTGTGCGGTCAGCTTGCTTTCATATCCCATCAGCTCACGCAGGCGCAGGCGGTAAGCGTCCCAGTCTTCGATGGGGGTGCGGGCCACACCGCTTTCCATGGCGGCGCGGGCCACGGCGCACGACACTTCGGTGATGAGGCGCGGATCCACAGGTTTCGGGATGAAGTAGTCACGTCCGAAGCTCAGGTTGTTCACGTGGTAAGCGGCGTTCACCACATCGGGCACCGGCTGTTTGGCCAGGTTGGCGATGGCGCGGACGGCGGCGATCTTCATCTCTTCGTTGATAGCTTTGGCGTGGGTGTCCAGCGCGCCACGGAAGATATAGGGGAAACCGATGACATTGTTGATCTGGTTGGGATAGTCCGAGCGTCCGGTAGCCATCAGCACGTCCGGGCGGGCTTCCGTGGCATCTTCATAGGAGATTTCCGGAGTGGGGTTGGCCAGGGCGAACACGATGGGCGAGGGGGCCATGGAGCGAACCATGTCTTTCGAGAGCACGTTGCCTTTAGAGAGTCCCAGAAATACGTCGGCTCCCTTGATGGCTTCAGCCAGGGTGTGGATGTCTGTGCGGTCGGTAGCGAAGAACTTCTTCTGTTCGTTCAGGTCGGTGCGCTGTTTGGAGATGACACCCTTGCTGTCCAGCATGACTACGTTCTCCAGCCGTGCGCCGAGCGAGAGGTAAAGCTTGGTGCACGAGATGGCTGAGGCGCCGGCGCCGTTCACCACGATCTTGACATCTTCGATGCGCTTGCCTGCCACTTCCAATGCGTTCAGCAGGCCGGCGCTGGAAATGATGGCGGTGCCGTGCTGGTCGTCGTGCATGACGGGGATGTCCAGCTCCTCCTTCAGGCGGCGTTCGATCTCAAAGCATTCGGGCGCTTTGATGTCTTCCAGGTTGATGCCGCCGAAAGTGGGCGCGATGGCTTTCACCGCTTCTACGAATTTGTCAGGGTCTTTTTCATTGACTTCGATGTCAAACACGTCAATGCCCGCATATATCTTGAACAGCAGTCCCTTGCCTTCCATGACAGGCTTTCCGCTGAGGGCGCCTATGTCTCCCAGGCCAAGCACGGCTGTGCCGTTGGAGATGACCGCCACCAGGTTGCCTTTATCGGTGTATTTGTAGGCGTTCAGCGGTTCTTTCTGGATTTCCAGGCAAGGCTCGGCCACGCCCGGGCTGTAAGCCAGCGAAAGGTCGGTTTGGGTACTGTAGGGCTTGGTAGGCACTACTTCGATTTTTCCGGGTTTGCCCTGTGAGTGGTAGAGCAAAGCGGCTTCTTTGGTTATCTTTGCCATAGTTTTAGTGTGTGAATGTTAAGTTATACTGTTTTTATAAATTCCATTTTGAGAAATGAAGAATGCAGGAGTTTAATAGCGTTCTCGGTTCCTTTTATTCTGATTATCCCCTATTTTCTTATCCTAATGTCCCGAATGCGGCTTGATTCGCCTTCTTCTTTCATTTTGGCTTGCAAATTTAGGGATAATTGTGCGAGATTGTTAGCCTGTTTGAGGGTTTTGTGTTTTTTTAAAAGAAAAGAGGGGGAGATTGAATGAAATCGGATGATTTTTGGGCGAAAAAGAAGCCGGAAGGAGCAGTGTTTCCTCCGGCTTCCTTTTCAAAAGGAGGGGTTATGCTTTCAGCGCTTGTTCGATGTCAGCGATGATGTCGTCAGCATTCTCGATGCCCACCGAGAAACGGATGAGGTCGGGACGCACGCCGGCTTCGATGAGCTGTTCGTCGGTGAGCTGGCGGTGGGTATGGCTGGCCGGATGCAGCACACAGGTGCGCGCGTCGGCCACATGGGTGACAATGGCGACCAGCTTCAGCGAGTCCATGAAGCGGATAGCCACGTCGCGTCCGCCCTTCAGTCCGAAGGAGATGACGCCACACGAGCCGTTTGGCATGTATTTCTGTGCCAGTTCGTAATATTTGTTGCCGGGGAGGCCGCAATAGTTCACCCATGCCACCTTTTCATGCCCTTGCAGGTACTCGGCCACCCGTTGTGCGTTGCTGCAGTGGCGCGGCATGCGCAGGTGCAGGGTCTCCAGACCCAGATTCAGCAGAAACGAGTTCATGGGCGATTGGATGCTGCCCAAGTCGCGCATCAGTTGGGCGGTGGCTTTGGTGATGTAGGCCATTTTGCCGAAGGCTTTCGTATAGGTCAGGCCATGGTACGACTCGTCGGGAGTACACAGGCCGGGGAACTTGTCCGCATGGGCTTCCCAGTCGAAACGTCCGCTGTCCACAATGGCTCCACCCACCGATGTGGCATGTCCGTCCATGTATTTGGTGGTGGAGTGTACCACGATGTCTGCTCCCCATTCGAAGGGGCGGCAGTTGATGGGGGTGGGGAAGGTGTTGTCCACGATCAGGGGAACGCCGTGGCTATGGGCGATGCGGGCGAACTTCTCGATGTCGAGCACCTCTAAGGCCGGATTGGAGATGGTCTCTCCAAACAGGGCTTTGGTGTTGGGACGGAAAGCCGCTGAAATCTCTTCTTCGCTGGCGTCGGGGCTGACAAAGGTGACCTCAATGCCCAGCTTCTTCATGGTGACCGCAAAGAGGTTGAAAGTGCCTCCGTAGATGGCTGAAGAGCTGACGAAGTGGTCGCCGGCTTGGCAGATATTGAAGATGGCGTAAAAGTTGGCCGCTTGTCCGCTGGAGGTCAGCATGCCGGCTATGCCTCCTTCGAGGGCGGCGATTTTGGCTGCCACTGCGTCGTTGGTAGGATTTTGCAGGCGGGTATAGAAGTAGCCGCTTTCTTCCAGGTCAAACAGACGGGCCATTTGCTCGCTGGTCTCATACTTGAATGTCGTGCTTTGGTAGATGGGGAGCACACGCGGCTCGCCCTTTTTAGGAGACCATCCGGCTTGTACGCACAAGGTCTCCGGCTTGAATTGTTTTGCCATATTGCTGTCTTTATTAATTGGTTTTCTTATTATTAACGTATTTTCGATGCAAAAGTACGGAAAATAATGTATATTTGTCCACCGCAAATGGAAAAATAACGCATGTTTGTCTAAAAATGGGTGGATTTTTCATGCTTTTCCGGAAGGGCGGGAGCCAGATGTGTGTCAGGAGAAATACAATGATTAATTAGGATCTATTATGAGGCAGCTCTTGTTTCTGTGTTTAATTGTTTGGGGGTCATTAAGCTGTATGGCTCAGCAATATGCCACTCCTCGCAACGGAGAAGGCATCTCGACGTTTTTGGAACGCTTCAATCGGCCTGGAAGGGCTTACTACAATGAGTTCTTGCGCCTGAACCAGAAGCGGTTGCGTGGAAAGAAGGAGCTGCTTCTGGGCGTGAGATACATGCTGCCTCCTTTGCGGGAAGGACGCGGGGAAAAAGCGGATTCCCGGCAAGGAAAAGATGCCGGAACCACTCTTTACGAGCCGCTTTTCGGAAAGGAGCTTTCTCAGGTGAAAATCACCGGAAGCCGCTTGAAGGGGGCTTGCTTCTATGTGGTCAGCGGACATGGAGGACCCGATCCGGGGGCGATGGGGCGTGTCGGAAAGAGAGAATTGCACGAAGATGAATATGCCTATGACGTAGCCTTGCGCCTGGCCCGCAACCTGATGCAGGAAGGGGCTGAGGTGCATATCATCATCCAGGACGCGAAGGACGGCATCCGCAATGACCGCTATTTGTCAAACAGCACGAGGGAAACCTGTATGGGCGACCCCATCCCTTTGGGGCAAACGGCAAGGCTTCAGCAGCGGTGTGTGAAGATAAACAGGCTTTATCAGAAAGACCGCAAGCGCTATAAGTATTGCAGGGCCATCTTCCTGCATGTCGACAGCCGGAGCAAACGCGAACAGACCGACGTGTTTTTCTATCATGCCCCTAATAGCGTAAAGGGGAAACGTCTGGCTCAGACCATCGAGCGAACCTTTGAGCAGAAGTACGGCCTCCATCAGCCTAACCGTGGCTTTGACGGGAGTGTCAGCGCGAGGGGGCTGTATGTGCTGGTCAACGCCGTTCCCGTGTCTGTCTTTGTGGAATTGGGAAACATCCAGAACGCCTTCGACCAACGCCGTTTCGTCCTTAGCTCCAATCGGCAGGCTTTGGCCAAATGGCTGATGGAAGGCTTTATCGCCGACTATAGGAAAGAGAAGTGACAGGCGCTTTGGAGTGCGGCTGGCTGGCAAACCTATTTTAAAGACACGGCAGCACATCCCTGAGGATGGCCAATGATTCATGTGACAGTAATGTGATCTTTTTTCTTAATCAATTAACAGCGTTTTTTAAAGTTTATGAGAAAACTGTTTTTATTCTTACTTTTATCGTGCTGCGGACTGCTGTTCGCACAGCAAAATGAAATCAAGCCTCAAAGTACCATATTGGTAGAAGCGGGCGACAGTGATGAGACGGTGATAGCGAAAGCGGCTCATGTGGTGCCTACGCCCAATCAGCTGGAGGCGTTGAAAAACGGGTTTATCGCATTTGTGCATTTTGGCCCTAACACCTTCACCCGCATGGAGTGGGGGACAGGGAAAGAGGATCCTAAGATATTCGACCTGAAGGAGCTGCATACCGACCAATGGTGTGAGGCCATGAAGGCTGCGGGCATGAAGATGGTGGTTTTCACCGTGAAACACCATGACGGCTTTGTGTTGTGGCAGAGCCGCTACACCGATCATGGTATCATGTCCACAGGCTATCAGGACGGTAAAGGAGACCTGCTGAAAGAGCTGGCCGCCTCCTGCCGGAAATATGGCTTGAAGCTGGGGCTTTACCTCTCGCCTGCCGATTTGTATCAGATTGAAAGTCCGGACGGACTGTATGGAAACGGAAGCGCATACACTCTGCGCACCATCCCTCGTGAAGTGCCGGGACGTCCGTTTGCCAATCCCGCCAAGTTCAGGTTTGTGGTGGACGACTACAACGAATATTTCCTGAACCAGATGTTTGAGCTGCTCACAGAGTATGGCCCTATCCACGAGGTGTGGTTCGACGGAGCGCATCCCAAGACACGGGGCGGGCAGAAGTACAACTATAAAGCGTGGCGCGAGCTGATCCGGACACTGGCTCCTGAAGCTACCATTTTCGGTCGCGAGGATGTGCGCTGGTGCGGCAACGAAGGCGCCTATACGCGGGAAAGCGAATGGAACGTGATCGCCGCCTACACCGAGGATCCGAGAGTGACGGACAATCTCCGTGACCTCTATGGCGACCTTGGCACCCGTCAGGTGTTGCTGGAGAAAGAAAAGCCTTACTATCTGCATTACGAGCCGGCGGAGACCAACACCTCCATCCGGGCGGGATGGTTCTATCGCGATGATGTTTACCAGGGGGTGAGAAATGCCGACAATGTGTTCGACATTTACGAGCGGGCGACGGGAGGCAATTCCATATTCCTGCTCAACATTCCGCCCAACCGGGAAGGACGCTTCTCGCCGATGGATGTGGAGGTGCTGGAAGAGACCGGAAGACGCATCCGCGAAACCTATGGCACGAACCTGCTGGAGGGGGCGCAAGGTCCTGAAGCTGTGCTGGACAACGATGAAAGCACGTTCCTCCTGCTTGACAAGCCTCAAAAGGAGATTGTCATCACCTTACCGGAAGAAACGCTTATAAACCGGGTCCTCTTGCAGGAAGCCGTGGCCACTCATAGCGAGCGGGTGGAAAGGCATGCCGTGGACGCATGGATAGACGGGCAATGGAAAGAAGTGGCACAGGCCACCAACATCGGCTTCAAGCGCATCCTTCGTTTCCCGGAGGTGAAGACTGGCAAAATACGTGTGCGCATTCTGGAGACACGGGCCGTGCCGGCCATCAGTCTGGTCTCTGCCCACTACTACTGTCAGCGTCCGCCACAGATACAGGCTGTGCGCAGCGTGGAGGGGGAAGTCACCCTTTCGCCCGTGCAGGACACGTTCAGCTGGGCCAATTGGACAGTGCCTCTCGACCAGCGGAAGAAGGTCGGTTTCCCGGAAGGATGTGCCGTCTACTACACGACGGACGGCAGCGAGCCCGATGAAAAGTCCGCGCTTTACACCGCGCCTTTCCCTTTGGAGAGCGGCGAAGTGAAAGCCGTCGCTGTCTGTCAGGGTGAGAAAGGCTCTGTCTGCAAGCAGCGGTTTGGGGCGGTCAAGAAAGACTGGCGGATCACGGTGTCTGGCGATGGGCGGGCGGATCATCCTGCCAAGGCTGCCATTGACGAGAATCCGGATACTTATTGCCTGACCTCAGAGGCCGGACTGCCTGTGTTCACCATTGATTTGGGAAAAGCTGCCACCTTGAGCGGCTTTGCCTATCAGCCGCCTGTGATACCCGGTATCGGCATGGCTTCCGCAGGTTCTGTGCTGGTGAGCAAAGACGGGAAGAAGTGGACCAAAGCGGAGGACTTCGTGTTCGGCAATCTGGTGAACGACCCCACCAAGCGTTACCTATATTTCAGCAAGCCGGTGAAGAAGGTGCGCTATGTCCGTGTGGAAGTGACCGAGACCGTCGGCCACAGCCGTTCCGTCGGAGTCGCTGAGCTGGATTTGCTTTAAGGCGGCTTTCCCATTGCTGGAGGATCGTGACGTTGGCTTGATTGCGGGCGCCTTACAAACGGTTGTAAGGTGCCCGCAACTGTGCGGTCGGAGGAAAGCGGCCTATGGAACGCGTCAGAAGCGGTAACCCACCGACATTTGCAGACCGTAGTTCCTCAGGTCGTTTTGCTTCTGTCCTTTCTTGATGGCTTCATAGTAGTCCAGACTCAAGGTGTAGTGCTGGTAGACAAC
>CALUOU010000009.1 GCA_944322335.1 uncultured Bacteroides sp. | reverse complement strand
CATGCCTTATCTGCCTTTTCAGAATGTGACATGGATGCCTCCCAGAAAGGTGGCTTTAGGCATGGGGTAGCCGGCCATGACTTCGTAATGTTGTGCCAGCAGGTTTTCACCACGAGCGTAAAGGTTCAGCCATTGGGTGGCTTGGAAAGTGGCTTGGGCATTCCACAATACGAAGTCTTCTGTTTGGTAGTTGCCCGTGTTTCCCACAACGACATCGGTGTACAGTCCTTTGATGTATTGCAGGCCTGTGGAGACGCTCCAGCGCCCTTTGTGGAATTGGGCGCCTGCATACAGTTTATGTTCAGGAGAAGCCAGTACGGGGTGTTCCATGTGCAGCCAGCTGTAATTGGCCTGTACGCTCCAGATCGGATTGAAAATGTAATTCAGACTGGCTTCCACCCCCCAGTTTTCGATCTTGCCGGAATTTTGGTTCAACATGCCGCTGCCGCCGGGATTGGGCATGCGCAAGATGAGGTTTTCACCATTGATATAAAACACATTGGCTCCGTAGGTCAGTTGTCCGTTTAATAGCCGTTGGCTGAAAGACAGTTCATAGCTCCACAGCCGTTCCGGCTTCAGGTCAGGGTTTTGAGGCGGAAACATGTACATTTCGCGAATGGTGGGGTTGCGGAATCCTTTGCTGGCCATGGCTTTCAGTTCGGTTTGACGGGGCAGGTGGAAAGCCAGTCCTGCTTGCGGAATGAGTTCGGTGCCCGTTTGAGAATGGTGGTCGATGCGCACTCCCACATCAATTGTCAGCCATGTGCCGACAGCTTGCCGCAGGTCTAAGTAGGCTGCTGCCTCATCGAGCGTTTTGTCGGCCGAAGTTTCCCGATGGCCGTCAGTGAATTGATTCCAAGCCTTTCCGCCAAAGTGGAAATAGTCTAAACCAGCCGTCAGCCGATTGCCTTGAAACAATTGAGCGTTTTGATGCCACGACAAGCCCCACATGCGGTCGTTTGAATTGAAACGGTAGTCTAAGGGAGTGCCACCGGGCTGATAGCCGTCATTAATCCAGTGGTCGCCCCAGTTATAGAAGAAGCTCAGTGCGCCCGACGACTGCCGGTAATTGTTTTCCAAGGCAGCCGAAGTCATGCCACGGGTAATGCGTTGGTCGTTGTCGATGTAAGGTTCGCTCAGGGATCCTGGGTTGGTGGCATTGAAGCGGGTGATGTTGAGGTCTGCCCACAGTTTCCAATGGTCGTTGAAGTCATATCCGGCCTTAAAGTATCCGCCGTATTGTTCAAATCCCATGTTGGGACGATGTCCGTCTGTGCGGTTATAGGAAGCGGTCAGAGTGCTGTTGAAGCGTCCATGGCGAATGCGGTTGGTGGCCTCGCTCTGGAAGGTTCCGTATGAGCCTGCTCCCAGATTGATGTCGGTGCGTATGCCTTCTTCTTTCATGCGCCGGGTGACAATGTTGATGACACCTCCCATGGCATTCGAGCCATAGAGCACCGATGCCGGCCCGCGCAACACTTCCACCCGTTCCACCAGCATGGTCTGATAGGCATCGGCGATGGGGTGTCCCATGAGTCCCATGTATTGCGGGTGTCCGTCTATCAGCACCAGCAGCCCGGTGGTGGGGAGTCCGGCTTGTGCCGGTCCGCCGATGCCTCGGAGTGACATTTGTCCCGATGCTCCAGTGGAGACGCCGTTGCCCATCAGTCCGCGTGAGGTGGAGAAGAAGCCTGGCACTTCAGCGTTGAGCACAGGCAGGATGGAGGTCTGGTGGCTCTGTTCCAGTTCTGAGCGGTTTACCACAGAGATGGTCATGGGCAAATGGCGCACATCGGTTTCGTAGCGTGTGCCGGTTACTACAATTTCGTCTGTCGTGTAATGGCGGGCGATGCCTGTCGTGTCGGTTTGCATCCGTTGTGCATGAAGGGCACAGGCAGTGTTTGCGGCCAGGATGATTAGCGGGATGAGCTTTCTTTTCATATTCGGTGTTGTGTCTATGCTTAAGTAATCGGGCGGCAAAGGTAGGTCTTTTTCGATGGACAACAAAGCGGTTGGAAGCCTTTTCGGTAAGGAGGGTAGGGAAAAAAGTGATCTGTGTACAAATGCAGTTCAGCCGCAACTCGCATACGGAGGCGGTTGCGGCTGATAGAAGTAAATCAAAGGATGGAGGGTTTGCGTATATTAGAACAGTTTGTTAGGATATACGCCTTCGTTCACCAACGTTTGGATTTTGTCTACCACACTCTGGCGGTCTTCAGGATAAGTCACGCCAAACCATTTGCTGGTAGTGTCGAGCACTTCCACGGTGGCTGTGCCTTCGTTGATCAGCTTGTCCACAAGCAGAGGGATGAAGAATTCGCTCTTCAGATTCTCCATGTTTTTCGGATCAGACAAGAAGCCTTTGAAGTAGTCCAGGCTGTGTGCGAAGTAGTCGGGCGTGAATCCCCAGAAGTTCATGCTCACCGGTGTTGTATCTGCCGTGGCTATCCATTGGTCGTTTTCATCGAGGTACTTCACTTCGCCATCCATGCGTTGTATCTTGGTGCGCTCGACGACGGAGGTCAGCAGGTGCTTCTCGTCGGTTTCGCAGATGCCGCGCGAAACGGTACCGCTTTCGCTCAGCGTGTTGCCCACGCGGAAGCCTACCATGGCGTATGTGTTCTGTGAGCCTTCGGGCAGGTTGGAGAGGAACTGACCCATGACGCGGAAGGAGTCGCGGCCATAGAAGTCATCGCAATTGATGACGGCGAACGGCTCGTGGATGACATTGGCGCCCATCATTACGGCATGGTTCGTGCCCCAAGGTTTGGTGCGGCCTTCCGGACAAGTGAATCCTTCGGGAAGGGAGTCGAGCGACTGGAACACCAGTTCGCAAGGGATGTGCCCCTCATACTTGGAAATGATTTTGTCACGGAAATCCTGTTCGAAGTCTTTGCGAATGACAAATACCAGTTTGCCGAATCCTGCGTGGATGGCATCATAAATGGAGTAGTCCATGATGGTTTCACCGTTAGGTCCCAGACCGTCCAATTGTTTCAGGCCGCCGTAGCGGCTGCCCATGCCTGCTGCCAGTAAGAAAAGAGTTGGTTTCATAATAGCTTGATATTAATTTTAAGGGTTATTGCAATGAGCATTGCGCCACAAAAGTACAAAAATAAACTATAAACGATGTCTACAGATCATTCATTCTTGGGGTAAAAATCCTTCAGAAGGGGATTCTTACCCTCTTTTGACTGTTTTTTCTACCTTGAATGGAGGGAAATGACACTGCGTAACCTTGGCCTTTCAGCAATCAGAATGGATAGCCGATAGCGAAATGCAGAGCCAGTCCGTCCTTGAACCGGGGAATGTTATAATAACCGCTTTTCCCTGTTTCGTAAGGATCATGCAAAGCCACACCGCAGTCTAAGCGGAACACCAGGAAATCCAAATCGTAGCGGATGCCTGCTCCTGTGCCAAGGGCGATTTGCCGGGCGAAGTTCTTGAGAGTGAACTCGCCGTTGGGGCGGGCTTCGTCTTTGCGCAGCAGCCACACATTGCCTGCATCCAGAAAAATGGCTCCATGCAGGTCGCTGATGATGCGGAAACGGTACTCCAGATTGGCTTCCAGACGGAGATCGCCTACGTGGTTGATGAAAGAGTATTTGTTGTCTTTGTCTGCCGGATAGCCGCCTGGCCCGACGTTGCGTGCGGCAAAGGCCCGTACGCTGTTGGCGCCGCCGATGTAGAACTGTTCGGTGTAAGGGGCGGTGACGGCATTGCCGTATGACCAGATCACTCCGGCTGCCACACGGGCTGCAAGGGTCTGGTTCCGGTCGATCTTGTAGTGATAGCGAAACTCGCTGTTGATCTTGGCGAACTGGGCAAAGGGCACTCCCAGCAGTTCCTTGTCACGTTTGCCGAAGGGCTGGCCTAAGCAGCGGTAAATGACGGAAGTGAGGTTGCCGGCCGAGGCCAAGGTGGTCTGCCACCAGATGGGGTGACGGGTACGGGGGCGGGAAGTATTGTCATAGGTGTAAGTATATTCCATGGCTGGAATAAACTGGTTGCGCAGGCTGACATAAAGAGCGGGATTCTCTTCCTGCAAAGCTTCAAACTCTGGTGTCGGATTTCGCAGGACATTGAACGTCAGTCTGAAAGGCGTGAAGCTGTGTGTGGAAGTGGGTTTCGGCTGAAAGTCATATGTGGCGTTTCCGCCAAAGGCGAGCAGCTTATAATACTTGGCCCGGTTCAGCTGGTCGGCATAGAGCCGGAAGGTGGTAGTGGCAGGGAAGTCATACTCGCGGTCGCCCAACCGTGGGAACACCACCCGTGGAAAGGTGAGGGCGGTAGAGATGCCTATTTCATAGCTGTTCATCTTTGACGAGCTGTTGCTGCCCGTTTGCCATTCGTAGGAGCCGTCCAGCTTGACGTTCCAGGTCTCGCCTCCTCCGAAAACGTTGTTTTTGGTCACGGTGAACGACGCGCCGGGGCCAGTCTGGTTGTTGCTTTTCATTTTCACATTGAAATCCAGTTCGGCGTCGTAAGGCTTGTCAAGCATGGCGATGACATTCACGTCCAGTGTGTCAGAGATCAAGGCGGAATCCCGTGGCGTGTAGCGCATTTCGGTATAGCGGAAGATGCCTAAATTGGACAGGCGGTTCTGGATGCGTGTTTGCCGGTAGGAGCTGTACAGCTTCTCGAAAGAGCGGCGCAGGGAAGTTCCGGTGCTGTCTTCTTCCTGACGCTTCATGCGATAGCCTTGATAGTTGAGCCAGCGGTACACCATGTTGGGGCGTACGCGCAGTTTGTCGTGGTAGTAGATTTTCAGTCCTTTATAGGACGTGCTGTCGTTGGGCAACTCTCCGTTTTTGCCATAGAGGTGGAATGCGGCGTTCCCCACATAGAAAGGCCGTTCGGCATCCTTCGGCATGCCCGCAACGGGCACCATGCGCATGGCTACATGTCCGCCTGGCACCAAGGTGGTGTCTGCCTGATAGGTTAAGTAGTCTGGGCGGAAATAGTAATAGCCTACGTTGCGCAGCAGCTCACTGATGCGTGTGCGTTCTCCGTCAAGGTCGGTTACGTTGAACTGGGTGCCTGGCTTGATCAATGAACGGCGGCGGCTGAACTGCATGAAGCGGAGCGTGCGGCTGTTGAATCCTTTGTAGGCCAAGGTGTCTATGATATAAGGATTGCGCAAGTCTACGGTGTATTGCAGTTTTGCCTTCAGGCTGTCTTTGGGGTTGGTGAAGGTCTGATAGCTGACTGTCCCGTTGAAGTATCCATAGTCCCGCAAAATGTTGGTGGCGGCCTTCTGGCGGATTTCCGGATTGACAGCAGACATGAGGACCGGCTTGGCGGCAAAGCGGTTGAATATCCATCGGCCCAATCCTTTCTTGTCCTGATATTTGGCAAATCCGTTGTAGATCCATAAGCCTAAGGGGAAAGGGACGCGCAGTGTGGAGCTGCCCAGAAAGGAGTTGTTGGGGGCAGTGGCCAAGGCTGCTTCCACTTCTTCCATGGCCGTTTCGCCTACAGAAGAAGTGGGAGGATTGTGTACAATCATGGCTTTCTGTCCGGTATAGAGTATTTCTCCTTCGGGCAGATGCTTGGTGGTGGAGCAGGCGGCCAGCAGCAGAAAGGCCGATACTATGCAGATAATTCGTTTCATATACCTTAATATATATAGTGTCCAAGACAATCAGATTCTTTTTTCTGGCTCTTTGGCGGGCTGGGGCTGTCTTTTCTTGCGGAAGATAAACAGTTCGCCCAGTCGGTCCATTTTGCGGCGCAAGACCAGACCGACACCTGTTTCCGTGACTTCCCCGTCGAGCACACTGTCGTAGTTCTTGTCGTGGAACACACGGATGTAGCGGGTGCCCGATGCGTCAAGGCGGTATTCCAAGGATATATTGTCGATGAACGATTCCACATTGTTGGTGGCATTGGCTCCGGTAGACACCTTGCCGCCGATGACGATCTGGATCCGGTCGTTGAAGAAACGCTGTGAGTACCGGAAGCTATAGTCGGTCTGTTTGTCGCCGGTCTCTGCTGCCGTGCGGTCTTCCACTCCCACGCTGAAACTGGCATTGACGCTTTCCAGTGCGGAACCGGCCAAGGCGTTGATCTGGCTTTGCAACACACTGTTCAGGGCCGATCCCATGTTGAGACCTCCTCCTTTGACACCACTGTTCAGGTAGACACCGGTGGCAAGCATGGCGATGGCTTGTTTGCTGCGTTCTTCGGCTCCCATGGTCTGCAGCTCATTCTCTATGGCGGCGTCATCGGGCGCGGACAAGTCGAAAACCAATTCCGGAGCGGACAAGCGGTTGCGGATAGCGATGGATACATCGAAATCGACGGTACGCGTACCGCCATCGTCGCCGTCCGACACCGAGGTGCGGATGCGTTCAGAAGCTTTCAGATCCAGAGTGGGATCCATCAGCTCTCCTCGCCAGTCCACGTAGCTGCCGCTGGTGAACTGAAACTCTTTCAGCGGAATGATGGGCAGAGAATATTTCATGATGCCTCCCGAAAGGGTGTAACGTCCGCTCAGGCTCATGTCTCCCTGTGGGGTGTATTGCAGGCTCAGGTCGCCGCCTCCTTCCAGTTCCACAAACTTGCTGCGGTCGGGGCTGAGGTCGGCTCTCAGCCGCACCGCATTGTCTATGTGTACCGTCAGGAGCATATCCATTCCTCCCAGTGACATCATGGTCACTTCTTCTTCGTCTGTGGACACCGTGTCGGCGAAGGACGTGAACTGCACCAGTCCGTCCAACCGGTCTTCCACGGTCAGGGGCGAGTCTGTCAGGACATAAGTCACGTCAGTAGTGCCCAGCAGGTTCATGTTGCCTCGCATCACGAGGGCATCCAAGGCTCCGCGCACAGAGGCCATGAGATCCACACACACCTTGCCATAGACCATGCTTTCACGGGTGCGGGGAGCGTCGATCAGGGTATAGTTCAGCGCGTTCAGCCGCAAGTCGGCGACAGGACGGCTCATGTCGGCCAGGTTGATGTTGCCGTCGATGGTGAAAGGATTGTTGCTGGTGGTATAGATGGCGAACTTGTCGAACACAAGCTGGTTCTCCTCGAAGCGTATCGGCCGGTTGTCAAACCAGAAACGGGCGCCCATCTGTTGCAGGTAAACCCGTGCGCTGTCTAATGACAGTTCTCCTTGCAGGCGGGGCTTGTCTGTGGTTCCCTCTATGGCTAATTCGGCATTGGCGCGTCCTTGCAGGCTGAGGGTTTGGTCGGGTACGAAAGCGTTTGCGATGGAAAGCGGCAGCTGCTGGATGCGGGCGTTCAGGTCGAGGGTGCTGTTGGCTTGTGCGTCTTGTCCCAACATGCCTTTGGCGGTCAGCACCTTCTGTCCGTTTATGGTGCAGTAGGTGTCTAAGTAATGGGCGTTTTCCTCACGGGGAAGCCAGGAGCCTCCTGCGCCGATGTCGCCAACAAGCTGTCCTTCATAGGTGAGCTGCTTGACTTGGGTGTCGGCCGACACTTGCAGGGAATGGTCCGTCTGGATATAGTGCGCTTTGGCGGAGAGCAACCCCGTGATGCGGGGAAGGTAGGGTATTACGCTGCTTAATTCGCTGAGCTTGAATCGGTTCAGCTCGATGTTGATGTTTTGCAGGGAAGTCGTGTCCCTCACGTCGGAGAGAATGCGCAGCCCGATGTCATCGTCTCCCGTCATATCCACATTGGCATAGACGTGCATGTTTTTGTGCAAGTAGATCTTGTCTCGTCCGTCGGCAAAGCCAAAAGACCGGTAGGCGATGACTGGCTTGTCGGGAATGAGCTGCAGCAGCACGCCGTTGCCTTTTCCGTGGCCTTCGGTCAGGGGGCGGGCATTCAGTCCGAAAAGGATGCCCGTGCGCCCTTTGGCGTCGGTGTAGTTGACCGTCAGTTCGGCGTCTTCGTTTCTGATTTCTCCGGTCAGGATGCTGCGGAATACAATTTGTGGATTGTCGGGGCCGTTGATCACACCGCCTTGCAGCCTCATGCGTGTTGTGTCCTGATGGATGGCAAAGAATACCGTATCAAGCTGGAGCGAGTCGGCGTTCAGTCCGGTGACAGCGCTGCGTCCGTTGATGCCAATCTCAGGTGTCAGGGCAAATCCTACGGCCAGCTTGTCATAGCGGATGTCTTGGGCGGCCAGCAGGTGGCTGAGAGGATTCTCCCGACCGGCCTCCACGTAGAGGGCTGCCGATGGGAGCAGGCGGCGGAGGGCGGCATGGTTCAGCCGCCGGTCTTCGATCTGGGCCATGAGCGTTTGTGTGAAAGCGTCGGACTGTTTGAGCAGCTGTTGCAGTGTGCTGTTCGCGCGGAAGTGGAAGTTCAGGTCGCCGGCCGCTATTTTCAGCTTGATGGAGTCGCGGCGCGCTTCTGTCTCTAAGTTGAAAGCGAAGGGCTGTTTCAGGGGGGTGGGGACGATGCCCAGCCGATGTAAGTCCACTTGTTCCACGTCTATATTGAGACGGCCGTCCAAGTAAGTGCGGTTCAGGCGCATGTCCGCATCCATTCGCATGGCCAGCAAGGGGTTGTCGCTGGTGAAGCGGGCTGCGGCTTTCCCGTTTTTCAGGTTTGCGTCAAGGGTGACGTCAGTGATGTTCAGTTTGCCGTATTGCAGTTCGTCCAGTTTCAGGTGAGCGTCGGCATGGGTGGAAAGCGTTTTCAGATCCAGCCCTTGCCCTTGGGCTGTCAAGGTGGCGGATAGCCGGTAGATGGAGTCTTTGGGCAAGAAGTGGTGAAGCTGCAAGGAGTCCACTTGCAAGTCGGCTTGGTAGGCATTGTTGGAGATGTCATAGGAAGCATGGAGGTTCAGGGTGCCTTGCCGCTCGCGCAGTTGCAGCCGGGTTGCCAGCTTGGACCCTTCCATTTGGAGCTGAGTCCGGAATCGCATGCTGTCCGGTATGACGAGCGAGCCGTCTGGAGTCACGCCGGTCAGTCCGGTCAGGAAATTCAAGTCTTGGGTTTCCATGGCCAGCCGGATTTGGGCGCTCCGCTTCAGGCTGTCCGTCAGGTTCCATAATTCACCGGCTCCTTTCAGCGAGAATGCGCCAGGCAGGTCGATGGAGAAGCCGGAAAGCTGCATCTGCTTCAGGTTGCCTTCCGTGCCGGCACGGATCACCAGCGGCCGGAACGGATAGGCTTCCTGGAAGGTCTTGGGCAGCGCTCCGGCAAAAAGCAGCACGTCTTGCTTGCCGATGTTGGCATGGAGGCGGGCGGTCAGCCGTCCGGTGGTCGGGATATTGACCAGCTGCCAATAAGTCTGAGCCGTGAAGCTCATCAGGCTGTGGGGGGTGGACAGTTGCAAGGAAGGGATGCGGATGACCGAAGAGTCTGCTTCCAGCCGCCCGGTCAGTGAGGTTACACTTAGTCCCGACCGTTCGTTTAGGGAAAACTGGCGGATGATGGCTTTCAGGTCTTTGCCGTGAGCCAGTACGGAGTCGATGCCGATGTTCAGGTCGCGCAGCGCGATGTGTGAGGCGTCAAAGCCTTCCAGGGGCTGGCTGTTGCCGGTGTCATAGTTCACCGTCGTGTTTTGCAGCTGGAAGCGTCTCCAGGCATAGAGCTGCTCTTTCAGATTCACCACCGCGTCTTCCAGGCACACGTCGCCCAGCCGTGCCGATACGTTCATGGAATCGAGCGGCATGGACAGCCCTACCGAGATATTCTTCAGTTTCAGCGTGTGCAGCCAGACTTTCCAGTTAAGAGGGGCGCTGGAGGCGAGTGTGTCAGAAGAGGCGGAAGCCGTATCGGCCAATGTCACATGCAGGCGGGTGTCGGCCAGGCTCACTTGGTTTAAGGTGACCGATTCGCCGGGCAAGTCCACGCCGTGGCTTTCCAGGGAGAAGTCGCCCAAAGAGCCTTTGATGTGCATCCCTTCTAATAAACGGGCAGAGTTGACGTTGACTTCTTGCAGGCGGATGCCGTCGATCTCGACCTGTCCTTTCAGGAGAGGCCACGCCTGTATGTGTATGTTCAGCCTGTTCAGGCTCAGCAAAGTGTCGGCCGGCAGGGTGGGGCCGGCTGGCTGGACTACCCGCACTCCCCGCACCAGCAAGTTCAACGGAAATCTCAGGTCGATGCGGTCTACAGAAATATCCATTCCCGTGGCGTCTGATGCGATGGCTGTTGCCTGTTTGCGCAGGAAGCTTTGTACGGGTGGCACGTAGAGCAGTGCCATCAGCAACACAAACAAAAACACAGGGGTCAGTGCGATCCATATCGATCTTTTCAGCCATTTTCTTTTCATCAGTATATCTGGATTTGGTAAACGTTCTACAAAGTAAGCGATTTATTTTGAGAAATGTTCATTCTATGGCAGTATTTTGTGTTCCAAACGTTGGAGGTCTTATCGGCCCTTGACCGTCATAGCCGTTTTGCATGTGCCTGTGCAAGATTTTGCATGCATGTATGCAAAGCTTTGCATGTGCCTGTGCAAAGTCTTGCATACGCCTGTGCAATGCCTGTGTCACGCTGTGTCTTCAAGATTTCCGCATACAGGGGCTTTGTCCCGTCCGTCTTTATCTCACATCGGCTCCCCACATCATTTTTGTGCGCAAGGTGTCGAAAAATTTGTGGTTGAAGCGTTTGACCACCCGGACGTTGTAGTCCGCCTTGCTGATCTGCAGGCGGGTGGTCTCTTTGCAAGACTCGCTCCGCCCGTCGATCGCAACCAGAAAACTGTGGCTGCGGCTTTCCACATCGAGCGTGATTTTCCAGTCGTCACGGATGACGATGGGGCGGACGTTGAGGCTGTGTGGCGCCACGGGCGTGATGGCTATCGTCTGGCTGTGCGGCACCATGATGGGGCCGCCTACGCTGAGCGAGTAGGCCGTGGATCCGGTAGGTGTGGCAATCACCAGCCCGTCTGCCAGATAAGTGATGAGACGGGCGTCGTTGATGGCTGTATGAATGGTGATCATGGACGAGCTGTCCCGTTTCAGTACGGCTATTTCGTTCAAAGCATACGGCTCTTTCAGGAGTTTCGGATCATCACATTGCAGCTGCAAGACGCTCCTTTCTTCCACCGTGTAGTGATGGCGGTGGATTTCGTTGAATGTCTCTTCCATTTCTGCGGGCGAGATGTCGGCCAGAAACCCCAGCCTTCCTGTGTTGATGCCCAGGATGGGGATGCCTTTTCTCCCGACCCGGCTGGCAGCCTTCAGGAAGGTTCCGTCTCCTCCGACACTGAGTACCATGTCGGCGCTAAAGTCATCACCGTCAAACAGTTCGGCAGGAGGCAGGCTTAAATGTTGTTCTTTGGTGAGGAACTGATAAAACTCCCGGCATATGCAGAGTTGGGCGTTGTGTTGCTGCAGCAAACTGAAAAGAGTTTCGGCATGGGAGGATTTCCGAGCTTGATAAGTATTCCCAAAAATGGCAAATTTCATGTTCTGTTTTGTTAGTATTGCGTGCAAAGATGCCATTTTTTTTTCAGAATGCTGCCAACTTATCACTATAATTTGTACTTTTGCCCCGAAATATAAATATTTGCTGAACGCATTATGACTAAATTGAGTGTAAATATCAATAAGGTAGCGACGCTGCGCAACGCGCGCGGCGGCGATATGCCGAATGTGTTGAAAGTAGCTTTGGATTGCGAGAGATTTGGAGCGGATGGCATCACCGTACATCCGCGTCCCGATGAACGGCATATCCGTAGGAAAGACGTGTATGATTTGCGTCCTTTGCTCCATACAGAATTCAATATCGAAGGTTATCCTTCCAAGGATTTTATGGATATGGTGCTCAAAGTGAAACCCCATCAAGTGACTTTGGTGCCGGACAGCCCTACGCAGCTGACTTCCAATGCGGGCTGGGACACCAAGCTCCATTGCAGTTTCCTTTCGGAAGTGCTTGAAGTCTTGAATCATGCCGGCATCCGGACCTCTGTGTTTGTCTCGACCGATCCGGAGATGATCGAATATGCCGCCAAGGCAGGGACAGACCGGGTGGAGCTGTACACCGAGCCTTATGCCAGCGCATACGCGAAGGATCCCGAAGCGGCCGTGGCTCCTTTTGTGGAGGCTGCCAAGGTGGCCCGGAAATTAGGATTGGGCTTAAACGCGGGACATGACTTGAGCCTGCAGAATCTGCATTGCTTTTACCAGAACATTCCTTGGCTGGATGAAGTGTCCATTGGCCATGCGCTGATATGTGACGCGCTATATTTGGGATTAGAACGTACAATTCAGGAATATAAAAATTGTTTGCACTGATGGATTTGATGTTATTGTTGGCCCAAGCGGCTTCGGCTTTAGCCGATTCGATTGCAGGCGCCAATCCGGTATTGACTCCGGTGAGCGGCACTGAGGAAATGAACCTGTGGAGCATGGCTGTCAAAGGAGGCTGGATCATGATCATATTAGGCTTGATGTCCTTGCTGTGTTTCTATATCTTGTTTGAGCGCAATTATGTGATCCGGAAGGCCGGGAAAGAGGATCCGCAGTTTATGGACAAGATAAAGGATTATATCTTAGCCGGGGAGATCAAGGCTGCCGTCAGCTATTGCCGGAACGTGAACACCCCCTCCGCCCGCATGATTGAGAAAGGCATCAGCCGGCTGGGACGCCCGGTGAACGATGTGCAGGCCGCCATCGAGAACGTGGGAAACTTTGAGGTCGCCAAGCTGGAGAAGGGCATGACCATCATGGCTACCATCGCAGGAGGAGCGCCGATGCTGGGCTTTCTGGGCACTGTGACCGGCATGGTGAAAGCCTTTTGGCAGATGGCTAACGCCGGCAACAACATCGACATCACCCTGCTTTCGGGAGGCATATACGAAGCTATGATTACCACCGTGGGCGGCTTGATCGTAGGCATTATAGCCATGTTCGCCTATAATTATCTGGTGACGCTGATCGATGGTGTGGTCAATAAGATGGAAGCCAAAACCATGGCTTTCATGGATCTGCTGAACGAGCCGGCCTCTTGAGCGGGAAAGGGCGGAGAGCCTGGGGCGGCCTTCGTCTTGCCGGCTGATAATTGCCTGGCGGGACAGGCACGCTTGCCTGTTTGCAAGTGTTCTTAGGCTCTTTTCAGTTGCGGAATGTCTGGAACTTAGAGGCTTGCAGACTTATAGGCTCAAGAACTGAATGACGAAATACTTACTATAATTATATAAAGGAGACAGATTGTGTTAAAACGCAGAGCTAAAATATCGCCTACCTTCAGCATGGCATCCATGACGGACTTGATTTTCCTGCTGCTGATATTCTTCATGATTACCTCAACCATGGTGTCGCCCAATGCGATTAAGGTGTTGCTGCCTCAGGGCAAACAGCAGACTTCGGCAAAGCCGCTGACAAGGGTGATCATAGACAAGGATCTGAACTATTATGCAGCCTTTGGCAACGATCGGGAACAGCCGGTGCTGCTAGAGGATTTGCCTCCTTTCCTACAGGAGTGCGCTGCCAAAGAGCCGGAAATGTATGTCGCCTTGTATGCCGACGAGTCAGTGCCATACGGCGAAATCGTGAAGGTGCTGAACATTGCAAACGAGAATCATTTCAAAATGGTGCTGGCCACACGCCCGCCAGAATCGGATAATTGACGTGGAGCAGAAAAGAAAAGGTAAATACATCGGAATAGCGGGTGCGCTGTTGGTGCATCTGGCTGTCGTGCTTTTTCTGGTGCTGATGTATATCACAAAGCCTCAGCCATCGGAAGAAAGCGGAATGCCTGTCATGCTGGGCAATGTGCCGGAGGCTGGCGGTCTGGCCGACCCTTCGCTGGTGGAGGTTGAGACCATGCCGGCCGATGTGGCTCCTGACATTCAGGAAGCTACCGACCAGGCATTGATGACCCAGGACATGGAAGAGACTGTGGCCCTTCCCGATGAGTCACGCTCTGCCGAGAAAGAGGTTAAAAGCCCTGAAGAGATAGAAGCCGAACGCGCGGAAGAGGCTCGCAGGCAGGCTGAGGCCAAGGCTGAGCAAGAACGGCGGGAAGCGGAGGAAGCCGCCCGGCGGAAAGTGGCAGGCGCTTTTGGCAAAGGCGCGAGAATGGGAGACAAGGGAGACACTACGGGCGGAGGCGTCCAAGGCAGTGTGAAAGGGAACGTCTCCACAGGGAAACCCACAGGCGCGGGGGGATATGGCGAGTTTGATTTGGGCGGACGTTCCATCGGCGCAGGAGGATTGCCGCGCCCTGAGTACAATGTGCAGGATGAAGGCAAGGTCGTGGTGGACATTACGGTCAATCCGGCCGGTTACGTGATAGCCACCGGCATCAACCGCCTGACCAATACGGTCAATCCGGTCTTGCGGAAGGCGGCGGAAGATGCGGCCAAGAAGGCACGTTTCAATGCGGTGAGCGGCCTGAACAACCAGTCTGGGACGATTACTTACTATTTTAATTTAAAATAAGACACAAAGGAGATTTGAATTATGGGTACTGTTTATGTATTTTTAGCCGATGGGTTTGAAGAAATGGAAGCCTTCGCTTCTGTTGATGTATTGAGACGTGCCGGTGTGCCGGTGCAGATGATTTCGGTCACTGAGGATGAGATCGTAAGAGGCGCGCACGACATTCCTGTATTGTGCGACAAGAACATTGCCAATTGTGACTTCTACGATGCAGGCTTGATCTTGCTGCCGGGCGGACTGCCAGGCGCTACGACCTTGGCTGAATGTGAGGACCTGCACAAGCTTATCCTGAATTTCGCCGCAGCAGGCAAACCGATGGCTGCCATTTGCGCCGCTCCTATGGTGTTGGGCAAATTAGGGGTGCTGAAAGGCAAGAAAGCCACTTGCTATCCCGGTTTCGACAAATACCTGGAAGGTGCTGAATATACCGGAGCTTTAGTGGAGCAGGATGGCAACATTATCACCGGCAAAGGCCCTGCCGCCGCTCTTCCGTTTGCGTTGGCTGTGGTGAACCTGCTTTGCGGCCCGGAGAAGGTGAAGGAGCTGAAGGATGCCATGTGCTGTGCGGATTGATCGGTTTAATCCTTTCTAAAAATAGATGCATCCGTGAAATACGCTCTGATTGTAGCCGGCGGTAAAGGATCGCGCATGGGAAGCGATTTGCCCAAGCAGTTTCTTCCCATAGGGGGGAAACCCGTGCTGATGCGCACTTTGGAGGCTTTCTATCGCTACGATGCGGAGATGCGGCTTATTGTGGTGCTTCCGCGCAGTCAGCAGGCCTATTGGTCGGAACTGTGCGGGAAGCACTGTTTTGCCTTGCCCCATCGGGTGGCTGACGGAGGGGAAAGCCGTTTCCATTCGGTGCGTAACGGATTGGCTTTGATCCGCACTTCCGGGCTGGTGGGAGTGCATGATGGAGTGCGTCCCTTTGTGTCTTCCGAAGTAATAGCCCGTTGCTATGAGGAGGCGGCCGGCAAGCGGGCTGTGATTCCCGTGATAGACGTGGTGGAGACGGTGCGTCAGATTGAAGGCGGTCGTAGCCGGACTGTGCCTCGTGATGAATACAAGCTGGTGCAGACCCCTCAAGTGTTTGATGTGGACTTGCTGAAGGAAGCCTATTCACAGCCCTACACTTCTGCCTTTACCGATGACGCTTCCGTGGTAGAAGCGTTGGGTGTGCCTGTCCATCTGACGGCAGGCAACCGTGAAAACATCAAAATAACCACTCCTTTTGACTTGAAGGTAGCGGCAGCATTGCTTGACTCATGTTCGATCTGACGACACGTGACATAAAGTATTTGTCGGGTGTCGGTCCTCAGCGCGCAGCGGTGCTCAACAAGGAGGCGAACATCTGTTCGCTTCACGACCTGCTGTACTATTTCCCTTATAAATATGTAGACCGTAGCCGCATCTACCTCATCCGTGAAATAAGCGGCTCCATGCCTTATATCCAACTGAAAGGAGAAATCCGCAGCTTTGAGGATGTCGGCGAAGGAAGGCAGCGGCGTCTGATCGCTCATTTCATGGATGGTACGGGAGTGGTGGATTTGGTCTGGTTCAATGGCATCAAATACATTCTGGGAAAATACAAGCTGCATCAGGAATATGTGGTGTTCGGCAAGCCGACCCTGTTCAACGGACGTTTTCAAGTGGCACATCCCGATATAGACTTGGCGGAAGACGTGCAGCTCTCTTCCATGGGGCTGCGCCCTTACTACAACACAACAGAACGGATGAAGCGTATCGGCTTGAACTCTCATGCGTTGGAAAAGATGATGGGCATCGTGCTTCAGCAGCTTCGTGAGCCTTTGCCTGAGACGCTTTCTCCGTCCATCCTGCAAGCCCACCACCTGATGCCATTGAACGAAGCTCTGGCTAACATTCATTTTCCGACGGGAGCTGAAGCCTTGCGCAAGGCTCAGTATCGGCTGAAGTTTGAAGAGCTGTTTTATGTTCAGCTCAACATCCTGCGCTACGCCCGTGACCGCCAGCAGAAGTACCGGGGCTATGTGTTCAGCCGGGTGGGGGAAGTGTTCAATACCTTTTATAGTCAGAACCTCCCTTTTGAACTGACGAATGCGCAGAAACGGGTATTGAAGGAAATCCGGCGGGACATGGGGTCGGGACGGCAGATGAACCGCCTGCTGCAGGGAGATGTGGGAAGCGGGAAAACCCTCGTTGCCCTGATGAGCATGCTGATTGCGCTCGACAATCATTATCAGGCATGTATGATGGCTCCTACCGAGATTTTAGCCAACCAGCACTACGAGACCATTTGCGGATTCCTGCACGATATGGACATCCGTGTGGAGCTGCTTACAGGCTCCGTCAAGGGGAAACGGCGCGAGAAGATTCTGGCCGGCTTGCAGGCGGGCGATGTGCAGATACTCATAGGCACACATGCGGTGATAGAAGAGACGGTCAGTTTCGCTTCATTGGGCTTTGTGGTCATTGACGAGCAGCACCGTTTTGGGGTGGAACAGCGGGCCAGGCTATGGACCAAGAGCATGCAGCCTCCTCATGTGCTGGTCATGACTGCCACTCCCATCCCGCGCACTTTAGCCATGACATTGTATGGCGATCTGGACGTTTCCGTTATCGACGAGCTGCCTCCGGGGCGGAAACCGATAGCTACCATTCATCAGTTTGACAATCGCCGGGAAAGTCTTTATGGCTCTGTGCGGAAACAGATAGCCGAAGGACGGCAGGTCTATATCGTTTATCCTTTGATAAAGGAGAGCGAAAAGATTGACCTGAAAAACTTGGAAGAAGGCTATTTACATGTGTGTGAGGCATTCCCGGACTGCATCGTGTGTAAGGTGCATGGCAAGATGAAAGCGGCGGAGAAGGACGCCCAGATGCAGCTTTTCATCTCAGGCAAAGCTCAGATCATGGTAGCCACCACGGTGATCGAGGTTGGAGTCAATGTGCCTAACGCCTCTGTCATGATCATTGAGAATGCCGAACGTTTCGGACTTTCACAGTTGCATCAGCTTCGCGGGCGGGTGGGACGTGGCGCAGAGCAGTCATACTGTATTCTGGTGACGGGATACAAGCTTTCGGAAGATACCCGTAAGCGGTTGGAAATCATGGTGCGCACCAACGACGGATTTGAGATTGCCGAGGCCGACCTCAAGCTTCGGGGACCGGGCGACTTGGAGGGCACTCAGCAGAGTGGTGTCGCTTTCGACTTGAAGATAGCCGATATTGCCAAAGACGGGCAGTTGCTGCAATATGTCCGTGAAGTCGCTCAGAAAGTGGTGGAGACAGATCCTGATGGGACATTGCCTGAAAATGAGATCTTATGGCGGCAACTCAAAGTTTTGCGTAAGACGAATGTGAATTGGGCGGCTATCAGTTGAATGAATCTCTTAATAACTGTGAATTTCGGGAGGATAGTCCGTTCGTATGTTGCAGAACATGTTTGTGTGTATCTGGTTGATAAATAAGGTGTTGACAGCCATTTGCGCAGATGGGCAAAAGCATGAGGTGAAAAAAAACTTAAGCGTATAGCCGGTTTTTCAAGGATAAGTCCTACCTTTGAGGGACTTTTAAAAAATAACAAGGAATTCGTGTAAAAACAAGTTTGGAAAAGACTTGCCGCGAAACCACAACGAACATACAGACCATAATGAAAATAGCTTGCTTTAAAAACATTTTAATCGCTGCTGCGGCCACCATGGTGAGCGTAGGGATTTCCGCTCAAGACCTGATAGCTCGGCAAGCTCCCGTTGACAGAAAACTCAAAAGTGTGGATTCATTGGCATTGCAGAAGCAGATCCGTGCCGAACAGGCTTTGTACCCGGCCTTGGATTTGTATCCGAATTGGGACAACCAATACGTGCAGGCTTACAAGAATGCGGTGGTTCCTGAAAAATATACGTTCGACTTGACAGAATTTTGCATGCCTACCGAGCATACACGCATCACTGATGTGTTCGGCTATCGTCCCAGACGGCGCAGGGCACACTATGGACTTGACATCAAGGTCTATGTGGGCGATACCATTCGGGCTGCTTTCAGCGGAAAAGTCCGCATCGTGAAGAATCAGGGCCGTCGGGGATATGGCAAATACATAGTGATCCGTCACGACAACGGATTGGAGACGGTTTACGGTCACCTGTCAAAACAACTGGTCGATGTCAACCAACGCGTGAAGGCGGGCGAGCCCATCGCTCTGGGCGGAAACACAGGACGTTCCACCGGCTCGCACCTCCACTTTGAGACCCGTTTCCTGGGCATTCCTCTCAACCCGGCATTGATGTTTGATTTCGAGAAGCAAGATATTGTAGCAGATACATATACTTATCAGAAACAAGGCACAGCCAGCAAGGCCGGTTCCGGCAAAGGCATCTTCTATAAAGTGAAAAGAGGCGATACCCTGTCGAAAATAGCGGCCCGTCAGGGAGTGTCGGTCAGCACGCTGTGCAAGCTGAACCGCATCACGCGCCGGACTATTTTGCGGCCCGGACAAGTTTTGCGCTGTTCGTAAAGGCAAAAACGTAAACAATCTCTAATCTCAGAGGACACTTTAATATAATTTAGAGTGCCCTCTTTTTCGTTTTTCTCCAATTATTCCTACCTTTGCCGCAAAAGTATGGCAAGATGAAAGATACAAAGCAACAATTTGAGGATGTCATTGCGATTTGCCGGGATGTGTTTGCCAATAAACTTCACGATTACGGCCCTGCATGGCGCATTCTCCGTCCGATGTCTGTGACCGATCAATTGTTTATCAAGGCTAACCGCATCCGTAGCATTGAGACCAAGGGCGTGACCTTGGTAAACGAGGGTGTCCGTTCTGAATACATTGCAATTGTGAATTACGGCATAGTGGGTCTGATCCAGCTGGAGCTGGGTTATGCGGAGACGGCGGACATTTCCAATGACGAGGCGTTGGATTTGTATGACAAGTATGCTAAGGCTTCCTTGGAGCTGATGCTTGCCAAGAATCATGACTACGATGAGGCTTGGCGCGGCATGCGCGTCAGTTCTTACACCGATTTGATTTTGATGAAACTTTACCGGGCCAAACAGATTGAGTCGTTGTCCGGCAAGACATTGGTGTCAGAAGGCATTGACGCCAATTATATGGATATGATAAACTATTCTGTGTTTGCTTTGATTAAGATAGAGTTTGGAGACTGACAAGAAACATATAATAGAGAAGGTATGGATAAACCTTTGCCGTTTTGTGCTGGGAGGTGTGTTCATCTTTTCCGGTTTTGTGAAAGCGGTAGACCCGTTAGGCTCTTTCTACAAGATTCAAGATTATCTGGTAGCGTTCGGTCTCATTTCATGGCTCCCTTCTTATGTGCTGCTGCTGGCGGCTATATTGCTGGCGGCGGTAGAATTTTGTGTGGGCGTATTCCTGTTTATGGGGATGCGCAGGCAGGGGGCGACATTGGTGGCTTTGTTGCTGATGTTGTTTATGACACCGCTGACGCTCTATCTGGCCATAGCCGATCCGGTGGCCGATTGTGGCTGTTTTGGCGATGCTGTTGTTCTGACCCATTGGCAAACCTTCGGAAAGAATGTGCTCCTGCTGGTGGCAGCCGTGTTTGTCTTCAAGGAGTGGAAACAGATCGTCCGTTTTATTACGATCAAGATGGAATGGATGATTTCCATGTACACCATGTTTTTCATTATAGCGCTTTCCGTGTATTGCTTGCGCAACTTGCCCGTGCTGGATTTCCGGCCATTCAAAATCGGTGTGAACATTCCGGCTGGCATGGCCATTCCTGCCGGCGCTGACTTGGGCGAAGTGGAGACACGTTTCCTCATGGAGAAAGAAGGGGTGCGGCAAGAGTTCACCATAGACAACTATCCGGACAGCACCTGGCATTTGGTGGATACGCGCACGGTGGTGCTGAGAGAAGGCTATGTGCCGCCCATATCGGCTTTCTCTTTAAACGATCTGGAGACTGGCGAGGAGCTGACAGACAGCATTCTTTCCCGTTCGGGGTATACTTTTCTGTTGGTTGCTCCTTATATTGAATTGGCTGACGACAGCAATATCGACCTTATCAACGAGATATATGACTACAGCGTGGAATACGGTTATGGTTTTTATGCCTTGACCTCTTCTCAGCCCGATGCCATCGAGCAATGGCGGGACAAGACAGGAGCCGAATATCCTTTCTGCCAGTCGGATGACATCACGCTGAAGACCATCATCCGTTCCAATCCGGGACTTCTGTTGCTGAAAGATGGGACCATTCTGAACAAATGGAGCGACAATCAGCTGCCCGACGAATATGTCCTGACCGACACCTTGGAACGCCTGCCTTTGGGACGGCAAAAACTAGTGAGTGTTTGGCAGACGATGGGCTATGTGCTGTTGTGGTTCATCGTGCCCTTGATGCTGGTGTTGAGTATAGACATTCTGGTCATCAAACGGCATGAACGAAAAAAGACTTTATAACTAACCCTTTAAATAAGTAAATAAAATGAGAAAAAACATTGTTGCAGGAAACTGGAAGATGAACAAGACTCTCCAAGAGGGTATTGCTCTGGCAAAAGAACTGAATGAAGCATTGGCTGACGAAACGCCCAATTGCGATGTTATCATTTGTACACCCTTCATTCACCTGGCATCGGTGACTCCGCTGGTAGATCCAGCCAAGATTGGTGTAGGTGCTGAAAACTGTGCTGACAAGGAATCGGGCGCGTACACGGGTGAAGTGTCTGCCGCCATGGTAGCTTCCACAGGCGCTAAATACGTGATTCTGGGTCACTCAGAACGCCGTGCTTACTATCATGAGACAGTGGAAATCCTGGAAGAGAAAGTAAAGCTGGCTTTGGCTCACGGACTGACTCCTATCTTCTGCATTGGCGAGGTGCTGGCAGAACGCGAAGCTAACAAGCAAAACGAAGTGGTGGCCGCTCAGCTGGCTTCTGTATTCTCACTCTCTGCAGAGGACTTCTCGAAAATCATCCTGGCTTACGAGCCGGTTTGGGCCATCGGCACTGGCAAGACTGCCACTCCGGAACAGGCAGAAGAGATTCACGCCTTCATCCGCAGTACGGTAGCTGCCAAGTATGGTCAGGAAATTGCAGACAACTGCTCCATCCTTTATGGCGGAAGCTGCAAGCCCTCTAATGCAAAGGAACTGTTTGCAAAGCCCGATGTAGACGGTGGGCTGATTGGTGGTGCTGCTTTGAAGGTCGCTGACTTCAAGGGCATTATCGACGCATTTAAGGCTTAAGCTTTTTTAACTCCTTTTCTTAGAACGCGGATCAGACGGAGAATGCGGATCCTTTCCACACGGGAAATCCGGATGCTCCGTCCCATCCGCTTTGATGCTTTTACCAGTTTGCAAGCTCCTCGACCTTAGGCTGAAGGCCGTTGGCATTCAAAAGAGCATCAGAACTGACAAACTCAAAAAACAAATTCAAAAAACGTAAGAACTGAAAACCTATGAAACGATTGGGCTTGCTTATCGGTATATGTTTGGCTGGTGTGCTTTCTGTAGGTGCGCAAAACATTGTGAAGAGTCTGGAGCAAGACGTGCCTGGGCAAGGCAGAGTGCGGATTCATCAAGATCCCCGCATCACCAGACTGATTGGAGCCATGCCTGTAAACGGAGAGCGTAAGATCATCAAGGCTACAGGTTACCGTATTCAGGTGTATGCCGGCAATAACACACGTCGGGCCAAGAACGAAGCGCATGCCGTGGCCAATAAGGTCAAAGCTTTTTTCCCCGACCTGACAGTATATGCGTCTTTCAACCCGCCCCGTTGGCTCTGTCAAGTAGGAGACTTCCGTAGCATCGAAGAGGCCGATGCCATGATGCGTAAGATGCGCGAGACGGGTGAGTTCAAGGAAGTGTCCATCGTGAAAGAGCAAATCAATATTTACTTTTGAGCAGGAAAGTCTGACAGGAGAAAGGACTTTTCTCAATTTTAAAAAAAGCAATTATGTTAGATAAAGAAATCATCGAATCTCCTGCGCTGGACGAGCTGATGATGCACTATAAGCGCATCTTGACTTTGCTGGGAGAAGATGTCAGCCGCGAGGGCTTGCTGAAAACTCCTGAACGGGTGGCTAAAGCTATGCTCTCGCTGACGAAGGGATACTACAGGGATCCCCATGAGGTGTTGCGTTCTGCCAAATTTAAAGAGGCGTACAGTCAGATGGTCATTGTGAAAGACATTGACTTTTTTTCTCTTTGCGAGCATCATATGCTCCCTTTCTATGGAAAAGCCCATGTGGCTTATATTCCTAATGGCTATATTACGGGACTGAGCAAAATAGCCCGTGTGGTGGACATCTTTTCCCACCGTCTGCAGGTGCAGGAGCGCATGACCCTGCAGATTAAGGAATGCATTCAGGAAACACTGAATCCCTTGGGCGTGATGGTGGTGGTGGAAGCCAAGCACATGTGTATGCAGATGCGCGGTGTGGAAAAACAAAACGCCATTACGACTACCAGTGACTTCACAGGTGCTTTCAACCAGGCAAAGACCAGGGAAGAATTCATGAACTTGATCAGGGGAAACCGTACGCTTTGAGCACGTGCATTCCGTGTTGCTGATGATACGGCAGATCACGCGTGAGACAGCTGAGTGTCACGTGTGCGGTGTGGACGGTATAGATTCACCTGCGCTTGTTGACAACAAAGCTTACTTCTTTGAACCAGTACTTCCTTTCCCGGTTTTCTCGATCCAACAGGACCAGGCGGCCATCTGGTTCCGTTCGGAGCAAGAGCGCTTCAAACGAGCCATGCTCATCCACGTAGCGGTGCCATTCCAGACGGCGGAACAGGCTTTCGTTGTAGCGTTCGTTCAAGAACTGTCGATAATCTTCCCCCTTGTCTTGCAGGTTGCGGTAGGAAAAGCTGAGGTGCTCCATGAAATGGTCTAAGATGGGTGAGCGATGGTAGTGGTGCCCTGTGATCTGGCGGAGAGAGACAGGATTGGGCGCATCGCTGTGGAAAGTCTCTTGGTTGATGTTCAGTCCGATGCCGATGATGCTACGTTTGAGCATGTTTCCTTGCAGATCGTGTTCTATCAGAATCCCCCCCATCTTGCAGTCTTTCCAGTAGAGATCGTTGGACCATTTGATGGAAATGTTGGGAGTGAAGCCTTCCATTGTGTCTTTCAAAGCCAGTGCTGCCAGTTGGGAAATGGCAAACTGGTTTTTGGCTTCCAGAAATGTGGGGTAGAGTACAATGCTGAACAGCAGGTTCTCTCCCGGTTCGGCTTCCCAATGATTGCCTCGTTGGCCTTTTCCGGCAGTTTGGAAGTCGGCGGCGATGGTAGTCATTTCGGCAAGGGAAGAGCCTTGCTCATCACAAAGCTGGGTCAGATAGCGGTTGGTTGAGTCGGTTTCCTGCAACCATATTAAGGGGTATGGCATTTTAGTGGTTGGTGATTAATGTTTGGTGTTTGGTGAGTAAGTTAAAACGTGGGATAAAAGGCGTCACAAATATGTTCTATTTGGAATTTGTCTTGCTTTCCAACGACTGTCAGGATGTCAAATCGCACTGGCATGTCTAAGCGGAAATGCTTGATGTAAGCGTCAGCCGCCACAATGACATTTTTTATTTTTTTCCAGTTGACGGCATCTTGCGGATCCTGATACACCGTGCGGGCGCGGGTCTTCACTTCCACCACCACCAGCAGCCCGTCTTTTTCAGCCACGATATCCAGCTCCAAATGATTTTTCCTCCAGTTCCGGTCGCGGATGGTATAGCCCTGATGGGTCAGATAGTCTGCGGCTGCATTTTCTCCGATTTTTCCTAAAGCGTTGTGTTCTGCCATGATTCGTCTCTGTTTTTGAATTCTTTCGGAAGCGCGTCATGCGCACTTCGCATACAAAAGTAGCGAATAATTTGGATTGTGTGATACAAAGAAAGAAAAAGATTCTTTTTGCCGCTCTTTTCTTGTGCTTTTTGCTTTGTTTTTAAAGAAGGAATGTTAATTTTGCAGGATATTATGAGGAAGAGAGACAAAACCTGCATTAAAGCGACTCCCGAAGATCCCAAACGCACACAGCGCATTGTGTGCCTGATGAGCGAGGAAGAACTGCGGATTGTGGACCGTTATCTGGAAAAGTATAAGATAACGAACAAATCACGCTGGTTCAGGGAGATTGTGCTTGCTTTTGTGCATAAAAATATGGAAGAGGATTATCCCACTCTTTTTGGTGAGCACGATATGCGGCGTTAGTCTCCCGATTCAGACTGATACAACAACTCAACTCTTTGTTTTTTTGCGATGGATGACATTTATTATATGAAGCAGGCTCTGATTGAGGCCAGGCAGGCAGCCGATGATGGTGAGGTGCCCGTAGGGGCGGTTGTGGTGTGCCAAGACCGTATCATAGCCCGTGCGCACAACCTGACAGAAACGTTGACCGATGTGACAGCTCATGCCGAGATGCTGGCTCTTACGGCTGCCGCTTCCACGTTGGGCGGCAAATACTTGAATTCTTGCACGCTTTATGTCACGATAGAGCCGTGTGTGATGTGTGCCGGTGCCATAGGCTGGGCTCAGCTGGGGCGTCTGGTGTTTGGCGCGGAAGATGAGAAACGGGGCTATCGCCGTTATGCTCCCCAAGCTTTGCACCCCAAGACGGAAGTCGTTTCCGGAGTGCTGGCCGAGGAATGTGCGGATTTGATGAAAAGTTTCTTTGCAAAACGAAGGCATTGAGAGAAAAGGTTTTCTTCAGGTGTCATTTTGAAGTTCTGCCGCTGCCGTTTGGGTGCCATTTCGCATTTCTCTGAAGACAGGGTGCGGAAAGTCTTCTTGCATGTCCAGGCAAGAATCGGACAATCGGCAGGAGCATGCCCTTGCCAAGGCCGCACGGCTCTGCGGTTATAGCTGATAAGAACAGATTTCGTAACGGATATAAAATTGTCGGTAGCAATAGGGCTAGCGAAGCTTTCTTTTCAGAAAAAGCTTTTCAGCCAAATGTTTGCATTATTAGGCATATCTTCATATCTTTGCAAAAAGAGTACATCGTTTTTTTATTTATCATTTTAAGAAAGACATAAGCTTATGAAGCCAATTATAGCCATAGGGGATGTGCATGGACTGTTTCTTTGGACGCACATCGTTCAACAAATGGATAAATTCCGTTTTGTGTTTTTAGGAGACTATCTGGATCCTTATACTCCTATCGATCCGGAGCTGTTGTGCAGCAACCTGTCAGCCATCATAAAGTTGAAAAAGGAGTATCCGGAGGATGTGACCTTGCTGATAGGCAACCATGATATCCACTATATCTATGACGACGCTCCCCGCAGCTCTCGTTACAATCCGGACATAGCGGAGGAAGCGCGTAAACTTTTCACTCAAGACATATCATTGTTTCAGAATGCCTATCAGGAAGGCAAGACGCTCTTCACGCATGCCGGCGTATCGCAAGAATGGTTTGACGGCGACTTTCATGGCGATGTCACCAAGTCCATTGCCGACCAGCTGAACAATCCCACCGAGGAGCAACGGCGTTCTCTTTATCGTATAGGTCCGTTGAGAGGCGGACGTTTCGGACCTTTCGGCGGCGATTTCGGCGGCATTTACTGGGCGGACATTGACGAGCTGACCAATCCTTTGCATGGATTCCAGCAGATTGTAGGCCACAACCGTGTGAGAAGCCCCAAAGTGAGGATTGGGCAGGAAGGCGGCAAAATTGTATTCTGTGACTGCCTGTGGACCGATGAATATTATCAGGTTGAGCTTTTCTGAGCGGGATTGGGAAGAAAAAAGATTTGCGTAATCCCTCATAGATTCGTATTTTTGCGGCAATATAGCGAATGAAACAGATATGTGGATACTCATAATTAGTCTGATTCTCTTGGGATGTGTTGCCGCGATGGCTGGTGTGGCCCGTAACCGCCGTCTGCATCGGGAGGTGGAGAGCGGACAGCGTGAAGCCATGCCTGAAGTGAAGATGGCGGACACGGAATGTTGCGGGCAACACGAAGTGTGCGAACGGGACAGTCTGCTGGCCGCTGTCAGCAAAAAGATAGAATATTATGACGATGAAGACTTGGATCGTTACATAGGCACTGCTCCTGACTGTTATACTGCGGAGCAGGAGGACGAGTTTCGCGACGTGTTTTATACCATGCGTGAGGAAGATGTGGCCGGATGGGTGCGCAGTTTGCAGCTGCGTGGCATCGCCTTGCCCGATGGTGTCAAAGACGAAGTCCTGCTGGTTGTGGGTGAACGGAGAAACTGAACGACGGAATAGAAACAGACACACGATGGACTTACTGCAATATATCTTTTTTCAGCACGCTCTCATTGGCAGCCTGTTGGCCAGTATCGCTTGCGGGCTGGTGGGCACTTACATTGTCACTCGCCGGTTGGTGTTTATCAGCGGCGGGCTGACGCATGCGTCGTTTGGCGGTATTGGATTGGGCTTGTATCTGGGCATATCGCCTTTATTGTCGGCTTCGGTCTTTGCTGTTTTGTCTGCTTTTGGGGTGGAATGGCTGAGCAAACGGAAAGACATGCGTGAAGATTCAGCCATTGCTGTGTTCTGGACATTGGGCATGGCATTGGGCATTATATTTACGTTCCTTTCTCCCGGATTCGCTCCAGACCTTTCGGCTTACTTGTTTGGCAACATTCTGACCATTACTCTGGGAGACATTACCCTTCTGGGTGTATTGGCTGGGGTGTTATTGGCCTTTTTCGGGCTTTACCTGCATCCCATTCTTTATGTGGCCTTTGATCGTGAGTTCGCACGCTCGCAAGGCATTCCGGTACGGATCTTTGAATATGTGTTGATGATGTTCATAGCACTGACCATTGTGGCATGCTTGCGTATGGTAGGCATCGTATTGGTGATTTCGCTCCTCACCATTCCGCAGATGACGGCCAACCTGTTTACCTCACGTTTCAGGCAGATTATGATCGTTTCTGTCATTCTTGGATATGCCAGTTGTTTGGGAGGGTTGCTGCTTTCGTTCTATTTGAATGTGCCGTCAGGAGCCTCCATCATCTTCATATCCATCCTGATATATGTCTTATGCAAATTATTCAAGTCTTTATCGCAAATCACTAATCACTAATAAATATGGAATTCTCTATCCAATCATTAGATCAGATTCAAGAAGTTGCCCGTCAGTTTGTGGAACACATGGGCGGCAACACTGTTTTTGCCTTCTACGGGAAAATGGGGGCAGGAAAAACCACGTTCATCAAAGCCGTCTGCGAAGTCTTAGGCGTGTCTGATGCCATTACTTCGCCTACTTTTGCCATTGTCAACGAATACCGTTCGGACATCGCTGGCGAACTGATTTACCACTTCGACTTCTACCGCATCAAGAAGCTGGAAGAAGTTTACGACTTGGGTTATGAAGACTATTTCTACAGCGGTGCCGTCTGTTTTATTGAATGGCCGGAGATGATAGAAGATTTATTGCCGGGTGATACGGTGAAAGTCACCATCGAAGAGACAGAAAACGGTGTCCGCAAACTGACGATGGAGGAGGGAGCGTGATTCTGAGCCATTGCCTTATCCTATTCATATTCGCTGCAACGGGACTGACCGCGTTGCTGGCGGCCGTGTTTGATTGGAATTGGTTTTTCACAGCCCGAAACACTCAGTTCATAGTCAGCAACGTGGGGCGTCGGCAAGCGCGTTGGTTCTATGGGGTGTTAGGCATAATTCTGATAGGAACAGCTGTGTTCTTTTTCCTGAACACACCGGACGTACATTCCGGACAGGCTGTGTAGAGAGCATAATAAAAAAGAATTGGACGGATTATGTGGGCATCACCCACACATCCGTCCAATTTTGCACTTATTGTTAAACGGGAGTAATTTGCGAACAATGATCTGTTTACAGGTGGCAAATATGCCGTTCAAACGAGTTGCTGGCGAGGGGACGCGATTTGCGTGCCTCTACATCTTGAGCCAGCACTGTTTTGCTGTAAAGTGAAAAAGACATTCGTCTCTATTGCTCGTTCTTGTTTCTAATCATACAACGACTCGCCATATTCTAACTCTGCTTGAACGATGAACAAGATTTCCTCCGGATCGTATTCACCTATGTGGTCAGCACTGGCTTCGCTTACAACATAGTCTACAACCTTGTCCAGATCGATGTTGATGTAGCCTTCTTCATCAGGCTCTTCTTCATAGACTTCGTTCTCTATGTAATATTCATCGATGAGGTCGAGAATGTAATGGAGCTCGTCATCGGAAAACTTTCCTTTCAGCTCTTGAGGCATATAGTTCTTGATGTATTCGATGGTCTTTTCGTCATCGAGATCTTCTTGCTGAAATTCATCATTCTGTGCCATATAGAAGAATAGGGTTTAAAAGTTGAAACATCAATTGTACTGGTCTTATGGCTTTTGACTTTACAGCAAGGCTTCCAGCTTTTCCATGTAGGTCGCTTTCTGAGTAGATCCGACCTGCTTGTCCATCAGTTTCCCGCCTTTGAAGAAGAGGACAGTCGGTATGCTGCGGATGCCGAAGTTGCTTGAAACATCATTGTTTTCGTCCACATTGCATTTGCCGATGATAGCCCGGCCTTCGTATTCCTTGGCGAGCTCATCGATGATGGGGCTTACCATTTTACAAGGACCGCACCAAGGCGCCCAAAAATCAATCACTACGGGAGCGTCGTTTTCCTGCAAAAGCTCCATGAAATTGCTGTCTGTAATTTCCAATGCCATGTTCGTTTCGTTTTAAGTTTATATACTGAAGCGCGGATCCGATCCGGTTTCATGGGGCAAAGATAGGGATTTTTTTCATTAATATGCGTAACAGACCGATGAATTTCGCAAAGAAAGGATCTAAATCTGTTTCCACCATTTTTTTGCAGCCCGTTTGAACCGTGCGTTCAGCTGCGAGCAGCGGTTGTCAATCCAGGAACGCTCTTTGCCTGTTTGTTCGGCAAGCACGATCGGTGAAATGTCCTCAATGAAGCGTGACTTCCACAGTTGCCGGTCATCGTCCGACCACTTTAGCTGCTTCGAGAAACGATGGAGGAATTTCAGCGCTTTTTCCTGCACCTCTTCCTGACTCAAATCAACGCCGAATATGTCGGACAAAGGGCTTTTCTCGTTTTCTGCGGCTATGTTTTTGGCCAGATCCATGCCTACATCGCCAGTTACTTCTATGTTACAGAGCGATTTGTCACGCAAGACCAGTTCTTCATAATAACTGTTCCCACTGCGGATGATGCGGTCTTTCAGGAGATTTTCTGCTTTCTTCCAAGCCTTTTGAAAGGTTTCGTCATCCATCTTCAGCTCTTTCTTTACGCTGTCCTTCTTCCGGCGTTCTACCAGTACAGCCATAAGCAGCTCTTTCTCTTTCCCTTCTGACATCAATTCGGACAGGATGTATTCCCAGACATGGGGATTCACCGAAGTGTGTAGCAGCCGCGTGTTTCCCGTGGTGCGTTCCGGGGTGCAGTCAATCACTTTCATTTCTTTCAGTTTTTTCACCACTTCATGTTGTGCCACTTGGCTCAGCCAGGAGAAGAAGCTGCTTTTGCAGGAATACTTGTCCAGCACGTTCCAGGTGCCGTTGTCCCATAAATGGGAATAAAGGATGTTCCCAAATTCCTCTATGCTGACATTCACTTGATAAGTCTGCTTGATTTGGGAGATGATTTTAGAGCGGAACCGGCTGATGTTGCAGCTGTTGTTGTTCGTGCCATAGAAGAACTGCTGTGCAAATTGCGTGTTTGATTTCAGCCGGTCGATGATTTCTTGGGATTCTTCGGTATTGACGCTTTCCCACATCACCTCTCGGATCATCGCCTGACAATACTTTCTGTATTCTTTCTCGTCATTGAAAGTGCGTTTGTCAGTGTCTGCTTTCTTTTGTACAAGACATATCAATTCTTCATCGGTAGCCGACAGTCTCTTGTTTCTTGCCTCAATTTCCATGCGGATAGCGGCAACCATTCCCTTGATACTTCTGAAGTCTGCATTTGTCTTCATATCTGCCAAAACCTTTAAGTGAAACATAAACGAAACCGACCTTTGCAGTGTCAGGTCTCATTGCAAAGGTCGGCAGATTCCGGCAGACGGGCTGTGTTTTGTAATGTACTTGTTGGGTGGACTTTAGATGCGTTGATAATCAGTTGTTTATTTGAAATTGTTAATGTGGTTTAACACTACAGCAACTGCATGATCTCTTGGGGCAGCAAGATACGTTGCGGCAAGACTGCCAAATGTGAAGAGATGTCTTGAATCAGGAATGGCTCTGGAGGCTCCTGCATCCTTTCGCAGACAGCACCCACGTCTTTCCGGATGGAGTCGAGCACACCATAAATGTTTTTTTGCTTCATTTCCTGGTCGCTGTTGTAATGCCTCATCAGATCCTCAAACACTTTGTTCCCGTCAATGGAGTAAGTCATTTCATACAGGCGGCTGAAAAGCCCTTTATGCTGGCTCAGGTTTAGCGTATCCACCTTGTCTCCATTCTTTTTTCTGTCAATCAGGTAGATAAGGTATAAGATAAATCCGCTTTTCCGTTGGAAATGCACCATCAGCGTCTCATACTCTCTTTTCATGAAGAGGCGGTATTTCCCGTCGTTTTTTTTGTTTTTGTCTATGCTCCCGATGTATTCCACCTTCAGATCCAAGGTTGAAGCTTCCGCCTGCATCTTAGGGTTGACAAAGCAGAACATTTTTTCTTGAAGTTTAGGAGACTGCTTCAGGAAAAAGTGTTTCCAGGTGGCGGAGTCTATGTTCTCGAAAAACCAGTCAAGTTCGGCGTTGATCTTTTCATCCTGCGGATTTTTATGATACTTTTTCAAATAGTCCAGGACATGGCTGAATATATCCATGCGGGATTGATAGGTCAGTCTTTTGTAACGCTCGGAGCTTGCGGAGGGAGGAGCGACCGCCATGTGGAACACCGGATGCATCATGCTTTCTTCCTGTTGGGCGAAGTAGTCGGCATAGAAACCGCGGCTGTTCATCAAGGCATCCCGTCCCCAGCGTTCAAACTGTCTCGTGTCTTCCAAAGCGAATCTTTTCATGACCAGGGCTGCGTCTGCCTTAGCCAGTTTCTCGGCGGAATAGATCATCAGGCCGATGTCTGCGCCTGCATTCAGCTCATCTGTCCGGACGGTCAGAAACCGTTTGGGACCGGGGAGAAGGGAAGTCAGTTGGATCAGCAGGTTGTCTCCTTCCGTCTCTATTTGCCGTCTGACGGAAGGGTGGTTGTCCAGTTCAAGTTCGGGCATGATTTCCATGTCATAGCTGTGGAACCAGCCCTCATCCGCCCTTCCGCCGCGCAGCTCTTGCATGGTTTGCAAGGCTGTCTGAGCCAAGGGGGAGTCTTCCTCGGCAAGCAGGCAGATGCGGTTGTCGCACAATTGGCCTATCGAACAGTCTTCTGTAATGAGTTTGCCTATACTCGGTTGGTATTGTGGAAGGTCAGCTGTTGTTTTCATTGTTGGTCTTTTTTTTATGTTGTATTTTCAATAGGGTCTGTTTCAGCAAATTGCTCTCCGGCAGGTCTTCCGGTGAATAGCTTTTGGGCGGTGGAGGCGGAAACTCCAGCTCATGCAACACTTGGTGCCAGTCTGTTTTCAGTTTTCCGTAATGGCTGTACACAAAGGCCGGCAACAGCTTGATGACGGTCTGCATCTTGTTGGAATCATTCAGCTGATGTCTTTTCAGAAACAGCCTGCCATAGTCCACAATCTCTTCCCGCAGCATTCCGGCCGGATGGGTGACGTTCGCTTTTTGCACGGACAACACATATTTATATTTGCCGGTGGCAATGCCCTTCTTTCCGGCATAAAGTCCGGCTGTCAGGTCGGCGGCAAGCTCCTGCATCCACCGTTCGCAGCAGAAAAGCATGAAGCGGTGGTGGAACAGGAGCTGGTGTGCCATTTCGTGTACGAAACACAGTGTGAACGCATCCCTGTTGTTAATGCCGGCTTTTGTCAGCATTTCCAGGTTGTAATGCAGTTCACACTCTTTGGCCTCTTCCCGCACCAGTATCTGCGCCATCTCCTTGCATTGCCTGTTGACGGCAGGCACTGGCAGTGCGAAAAACTCCGCCACGTTGGCAATGATCGTCCGAATCTCCTCCTCCGACACGATTTCCCGGTCATAGAAGATGGCGTTGAACACATTAGCTTCATGCCTGCGGATATATTCCGCCCACTTTCGCATAGCTTCATAGTCTCTCATAACAACTGATGTTCTAAAAAGTTAAGTTGCCTTCGTCCGTTCAGTTGATCCTGAATTCCAGTTCCGGTTTTTCTCTCAGGTATGAGATCAGTTCGCGTCCTACGGAAAGCTTCACAGGGCGGGATACGAGATCCACGGTCATCTTTGTTTCCGCATCGCTCACACGGAAATACAATTCTGTATTGCCGGGATGGTCTTTGGTCAGCTCTGAGAGTTCGGCAATCAGTGCGGTGTCCAGCACGCTTAGGGGGATGAGAATCGTAATTTTCTCTATCAGCTTCTCTTTCACGTCGGGCAGCAATTCAATGGAGGTGATTTTCAGCTCCAGTTTGTCCTGCTGCCACTGTTTCGCCTGACAGCGGGCCTTTATATATAAAAAGGTGCCTTCAAACAGATAACCTTGGAAGTTTACCCAATCGTTTCCGAAGAAAGGGATTTCCGCT
This sequence comes from uncultured Bacteroides sp., assembly GCA_944322335.1. Lineage (GTDB taxonomy): Bacteria > Bacteroidota > Bacteroidia > Bacteroidales > Bacteroidaceae > Bacteroides. The sequence goes on along the minus strand of CALUOU010000009.1, from coordinate 16,691 downwards.
GAGCCGGAATAGTCCTCTATTTTGGCTATGCCATACGGGTTGCCGTTTTTGCTGATGCCCCGACGCACGGAAGTGACCATGCCGCCCATGGTGATTTCGCGTCCCGCCAAGGAAGCCTTGTCTTCCAGCTCGGCCATGTGGGTGTTGCAGACGTGCTCCAGCACAATGGCATATTCGTCCAAAGGATGCGCTGACAGATAGATCCCCACCAGTTCCCGTTCTTTGTTCAGCCGTTCCAGATCGCTCCAGCGTTCGGCTGCCGGAATCTCTGGAGTGGCGATGTCGACCAGGTTTTCGCCGCCGAAGAGCGAGTTGGTGGCGATGGCGCGGTCTGCCTGATAGCGGTTCCCATAGCGCACCAAGGTTTCGAGGAAAGGCTCATTCTTGCTGTTCACTGCGAAGAACTGTTCCCGCTTGATGCCGTTGAAGTTGTCGAAAGCGCCGGCCAATGCCAGGCTTTCCAGGTTTTTCTTGTTGCAGGTGTTGAGGTTGACCCGCTGCACAAAGTCGAAAATGTCGGCATACAATCCCTCCTTCTGCCGCTCTTCGATGATGCACGCCACTGCTCCTTCGCCCACTCCCTTCACGGCGCCCAGTCCGAAGCGTATGTTTCCTTCGCTGTTGACTGTAAACTTCAGGTTACTTTCGTTTACGTCAGGGCCTAACACCTTGATGCCCATAGCCTTGCATTCGTCCATCAGTTTGGTGATGGTGTTGATGTCCGAGAGGCTTCGGCTCATCACGGCTGCCATGTATTCGGCCGGATAATTGGCTTTGAGGTAAGCGGTCTGATAGGCCACCCACGAGTAGCAGGTGGCGTGTGACTTGTTGAAGGCATACGAGGCGAATTTCTCCCAGTCCGCCCAGATCTTTTCCAGCACCTTGGGGTCGTGTCCGTTTTTCTGTCCTCCTTCGATGAATTTAGGCTTCATGTGATCCAGCTTATCGCGCAGCTTCTTGCCCATGGCCTTGCGTAAGGCGTCCGATTCGCCACGGGTAAAGTTGGCGAGCAAGCGGGATAGCAACATCACCTGTTCCTGATAGACTGTGATGCCGTAGGTGTCTTTCAGGTATTTCTCCATGATGGGGATGTCATACTCGATGGGCTTTCTTCCCCATTTACGGTCGATGAAGTCGGGGATGTAGTCCATCGGTCCCGGCCGGTAGAGGGCGTTCATGGCGATGAGGTCTTCAAACGTGCTGGGCTGAAGTTCGCGCAGATACTTCTGCATGCCGGCAGACTCGAACTGGAAAGTTCCGATGGTCCGTCCTTCGCAATACAGCTTGTATGTGACGGGGTCATCTATGGGGATGCGGTCGATGTCTATTTCGATGCCCCGGTGCAGGCGCACGTTCTCCACTGCCTCCTTGATGATGGAAAGGGTTTTCAGTCCCAGAAAGTCCATTTTGATGAGTCCGGTCTCTTCGATGACCGAGCCTTCATATTGGGTGACAAGCATCTTCTCGCCGGTTTCCTTGTCATCTGCTGTGCTGACCGGCACCCAGTCGGTGATGTCATCCCGGCAGATGATGGTGCCGCAGGCATGCACACCTGTTCCCCGCACGTTGCCTTCAAGCATTTTGGCGTATTTGATGGTGTCGCGCAGCAGGGGATCGGGCGAAGCTTCTGCCGCCTGAAGTTCGGGCACATAAGCGATGGCGTTGGGCAGGTTCAGCTTCTTGTCGGGGATCTTGTCGGGCACCAGCTTGCACAGGCGGTCTGATTCGGCCAAGGGCAGTTTCTGCACACGCGCCACGTCTTTGATCACCATTTTGGTGGCCATGGTGCTGTATGTGATGATGTGAGCCACCTTTTCCTGCCCATATTTTTCCGTCACCCAGCGCAACACCTCTCCACGGCCATCATCGTCAAAGTCCACATCAATATCGGGCAAAGAGATACGGTCGGGGTTGAGGAAACGCTCAAACAGCAGGTCATACTGGATGGGGTCTATTTTGGTGATGCCTAAGCAATAGGCCACAGCCGAGCCGGCAGCCGAGCCACGTCCGGGACCTACGGAAACGCCCAGCTGGTTGCGCGCCGCATTGATGAAATCCTGCACAATCAGGAAGTAGCCTGGAAATCCCATGGTCTTCATGATATACAGCTCGAACACCAGCCGCTCCTTCACTTCAGCGCTTAGCGGGTCGCCATACAGCCGTTTGGCTCCGTCGAAGGTCAGTTTTGCCAGGTAGTCGGCTTCGAGCTTGATGCGGTAGAGCTTGTCGTAGCCGCCCAGCCGTTCTATTTTCGCGTTGGCCGCCTTTTCGTCCAGCACTACTTGGCCGTTTTCGTCGCGGGTAAATTCGTTGAAAAGGTCTTGTTCGGTGTACTTTCTCCGGTATTCCTCTTCTGTGCCAAACTCTTCGGGGATGGCGAAAGTCGGCATGATGGGGGCATGGTCAATGGAATAGTATTCCACCTTGTCCAGGATCTCCAGCGTGTTGGCAAGGGCTTCGGGCACATCGGCGAACAGTTCGTTCATCTCGGCTTTGGTTTTCATCCATTCCTGCTTGGTGTAGAGCATGCGGGTAGGGTCGTTCAGATCCTTGTTGGTGCTCAGGCAGATAAGGCGGTCGTGGGCTTCGGCGTTCTCTTCGTCCACGAAATGCACGTCGTTGGAGCAGATCACTTTGACGCCGTATTTCCTGGCCAGTTCCAGCAGTTTGGCGTTCACTTTCTGCTGCAGGGGGTAGGTCTCGTGGTTGGCGCGTGGCACGGTAGCCTTGTGGCGCTGGAGCTCCAGGTAATAGTCATCGCCAAACAGGCCCTTATACCAGCGGATGGCTTCTTCAGCCTCTTCCTGTTGGTCGTTGATGAGGCGGCGCGGCACCTCCCCGCCCAGACAGGCCGAGCAGACGATGAGACCTTCGTGATACTTCTCCAGTTCGTTCCGGTCGGTGCGCGGACGCATGTAATATCCTTTTGTCCAGGCTCGTGACACCAGCTTGATGAGGTTGTGATATCCTTTTGCATTCTTGGCCAGCACAATCAGGTGGTAGCCGCTTTGGTCCGGTTTTCCCTCGCGCTTGTCCATGGTGCGGCGAGCCACGTACATTTCACACCCGATGATGGGTTTGAACAGTTTGGCCTTGGCCTCGGCTATCTTTGCCCGGCAGGCTGCGATCTCAGCTTCGGGATCCTCGCAGGGGAGTTTGCCGTTTTCGATTTCGGCTATTCTTTTTTCCTGTTCCTTGATTTCCCCCTTGGGGCCGCTGTTCTTCTTGTTGACATAGTTGGTAAACTCTTTGATGCCGAACATGTTTCCATGGTCGGTCACCGCAATGCCTTTCATACCGTCCTTCATGGCTTTGTCGACCAGCTTGCTGATGCTGGCCTGTCCGTCCAGAAGGGAATATTGGGTATGGACATGCAAATGAACAAAATCCTGCATAAACTTAATTTCTTATCGATTCAGTGCATAAAATTACAATAGATGGAACATTCGGCAAAGACATTCCCCTAAAAGTTGTCGACATTTGCATTTCTAAGCTCTTTTTCTTGTTAGATTTTCAAAATAAGCCTATTTTTGCAGGTAATTTTGATTCAAACAACTAAAAATGGGTAGAAGACTAAAGAAACTGAAAAAGATACGGATTCATCGCGAAGGCACCCACACACTGATGGGGAGCTTCCTGTTGCTGCTTCTCATCAATGGCGGACTTTATTTCGGGGTGGAATGCAAGCTACCCTTTTACATCACGGCCATAGCCAGTCTTGTGGTATATGCCATTATGGTGAATTTCTTCCGTTGCCCCATCCGGATATTCGGGCAAGACACGGAGAAGATTGTTGTGGCGCCGGCCGACGGCAAGGTTGTAGTGGTGGAAGAGGTGGAGGAGACAGAGTATTTTCACGACCGCCGCATCATGATTTCCATCTTCATGAGTCTTGTCAACGTGCACGCCAACTGGTATCCCGTGGACGGTACGGTCGTCAGCGTGAGCCACCGCAACGGCAAGTTCATGAAAGCGTGGCTGCCTAAAGCCAGCAGTGACAACGAACGTTCTACCGTGATCATCGAGACTCCTGAAGGGGTGGAGGTGATGGCCCGCCAGATCGCCGGCGCGATGGCAAGGCGCATTGTCACATACGCCGAGGCGGGCGAAGAGTGCTACATCGACGAGCACATGGGCTTCATCAAGTTCGGCTCGCGTGTGGATGTCTTTTTGCCTCTTGGCACGGAAGTCCTTGTCAAGCTGGGACAGACCACTACCGGCAACCAGACTGTGATCGCTAAACTAAACTAAATCAATGATATACCGCTATGGCTAATCGAATCACCCGTCCTATTCCCAATACGCTGACATGCATGAACCTTTTTTCCGGGTGCATCGCCTGCGTCATGGCTTTCCAGGCCAATTATGAGGGGGCACTCCTCTTTATCATCATCAGCGCCGCATTCGACTTTTTCGACGGCCTTGCCGCCCGTGCCCTGAAGGCTTATTCGGTCATTGGCAAAGATCTGGATTCGCTGGCCGATGATGTAAGCTTCGGCGTGGCTCCCTCGCTCATCGCCTTTTCGCTGTTCCGCGAGATGCCTTATCCCGACTACATGGAAGGCTTTGCTCCCTATTTCCCTTATGCCGCTTTCCTGATATCCGTGTTTTCGGCCTTGCGTCTGGCCAAGTTCAACAACGATGCCCGGCAGACAAGCTCGTTCATAGGCATGCCTGTTCCGGCCAATGCCTTGTTCTGGGGATCTGTTGGCGCGGGGATGCACACCACGCTCACGAGCGGATGTTTCCACCCGTTTTTCCTGCTGTTGCTGGTCGTGCTGTTTTCGCTTTTGCTGGTGGCGGAGATCCCGATGTTCTCGCTCAAGTTCAAGAGCCTTTCGTGGAAGGCAAACAAGGTGACCTTCATTTTCCTGATCGGATGCATACCCTTGCTGGCTTTTCTGCGCTTGAGCGGGTTTGCTGCGGTTATCATATGGTATCTTGCACTTTCTGTGCTGACGATGAAAAGCGGCAAGTAAGCCCCCTGTGAAAACCCAAGCGCCAGATTTTTGGCACGGATGTTGCTATTCTCTTCTTGTACTATAAAATCTTTAACGCCGTAATTTATGTTTCACTTTTTAGGCTTCTTATTGATCATTTTTCTTATGATCGTCGTTGTGGGGGCAGTGGTGGTCACCACCGTGTTTCGCACCCTCTTTGGATGGGGCGGTAAACGTAAGAAAAAGACAGCAACCTGGCAAGAGCCCCGTTTTGTCGATGAACCTCATGCTTCTGCCTCCCGTCAGCGTCCCCGGCCGTCTTCCGGCGATGAAGCCGTCATCATTCCCGAAGAAGGCACCTTGCACATCAACCGCAAGAAAGTATTCGATAAAAACGAAGGCGAATACGTTGACTTTGAAGAGGTTTAGTCGAGCGTGCCAAGTGGGTGTCCAAGGCATCATAGGATACATGCCCCAATAAGCAATGATAAATGGCAAACCGATTCTGTTTCACTATAAAACTTGGTTTGCACGCGTGAACCGGAAGCGGCGCATGCGTGGATTGGAAGCGGCGCACGCGTGGACTGGAAGCGGCGCACGCGTGGACTGGAAGTGGCGCACGCGTGGACTGGAAGTGGCGCACGCGTGGACCGGAAGCGGCGCACGCGTGAACCGGACAACGGTTGCCGTATCGGCTTGTGACCGCCTCCCCGTCATTGACGTTTGCAAGCAGCCAGTGCCGCAAAGCATCCCAAAAATGCAGAGACGCGATTCATCGCGTCTCCTCGTATGTCCTGCCCGTCGGCAGTCCGTTTGCACGGCTCATTTGGCCTCCTGAATGCTGGATTGCAATCAACTTGGTTCTGATGTACAATCAATTTGATTTTAGTGTACAATCAACTTGATTTCACCGCCTGATCAACTTGTTTTTTAAGAGAATATGCGTTGAAAGTTTCACGCTTTCACTCGCTTTTCAATCTGTTGGCTGTCAGTTTGTTGCGGTGAAAGGAAAGGCTGGTTCCACCCGTCACATGCTTCCATCGCCTTTCACCGTAAACAGCTTATATACAATGCTTTCCGGTGAAACTTCACCGGCGGGACTTTTTGTGAAGCCTTTCTTCTCCTTTCAGGGTGAAAGATCGTAAATGCTGACATCTCAAAAAAAAGCGGCTGTTTTTCACCCTAAAATTGACCGATTTGTACACCTAAATTGACCGATTTGTCCCCCTTCTGTGCTGAAAGGCGTGGGGAGGATGAAGCTTGGATGCGCGTTGGCAGGCGGCTTATTTTGGTGCATATTGTGCATAGATAGGCAGAATTGTTGTATTTTTGCCTGAAAATCCATCAGAATGAAAAAGAGGAACCATAGAAATCTTTCTGCCGTCCTGACTGTTTTATGTGTGTGGCCGCTTCTCTTTTTGGCAAGTTGCCGTCATGGAGGCCATTCCGTCAGCGAAACAGGGGGAGCGGACAGTGTGTATACGCTTCGGCATATCCGGAGCATCGCCATTGAGCATCCTGAAAGAGCGCTTGCTTTGATCGACACGGCGGAAAAGAAACGTTTGCTTACAGCTTTCGACATCAATGATCTGCGCAGCCTCGTGTATCACAACGGTCTGTCGCGTTACAAGACGGCCCTGTTCTACGCGCGCAAGGCATATAACGATCCGGAAGCAAGGAAGGATCCCCGGAGATACCTTTCATTGCTGTCCATTATGGCAGACGAGAGCCGTTCCAATGGTGACTATACCGGGAGCATGAAGTATTGCACGGAGGGGCTTGAGCTTGCTAAGGAGCTGGGTGACAAGACCTATGAGGCCAATCTGAATGTCATGTGGGGGGTGAGCCAAATGGAGATGGCGCAGTATGACGAGGCTTTTGCATCCATCGGTCTTGCCATCGGCCTGCTGGAAGAGGAAGTCCGCAAGGATCCCTCCTATCATGCGTGGGACGAATTGTATTACGCACTCGGCATGAAGCTGGCCTTGCTGTTTGAAAAAGACCGCAACGAGGAGGCTTATGCCATGCGCCCCCTCATCAAAAAGGCTATCCAAGGCTTGGAAAAAAGTGAGGATACGCCGGAAGGGCTTGTGGATATGCGCCGTGCGGAGGCGGATGTCTGTTTCAGCTGTGTCGCCTATACGCTGGGCGACAAGGCGGAAGGTGACAGCCTCTACCGCCGTGTGGAGGCGAATCCCTATGCATCCACGCCCGATGGCGAGTACATCCGCATACCCTGCCTCGTTCTGGCGAAACGCTATGACGAGGCTCTCTACTATATACGCCGGGAAAAGAAGCTGCTTCAGGAAACCACCGATACCGTGAGCTGGGACTATATCAATCCCCACTTGCAGGCGGAGCTGGAAGCCTGGCAGGGCAAGGGAGACTGGCGGTCGGTGGCGCGTGTGCAGGCCACCATGTTTGCGCTGGCTGACACTTTGCGTCGGCGGGAGCGGACAGAAGATGCGCTGGAGCTGGCCAAAATATATGAGACCGAGGAGAAAGACAGGGAGATCGAACGGCAAGGCGAAAGGCTTCGGCGGCACAACCTCATACTGGCTCTGCTGATACCCACCCTCTTGCTGCTTGTCTTCTATCTGAGTCATATCTTGAAAAACAACCGCATCATCAGCCGGAAAAACGCTGCCATGACGCAGACCATCGACGAACTGATGGCCTATAAGGACGAACTGCTTGAGTGGCAGCAGGAGAATCTTCGCTTGCGTGAGGAACTGCGGCAACTCCGCCCGGCTTTTTCAGAAGGCGATAGCGTTTCCAGACCATCGGAAGAGGAGGAAAAGGAGCGGCCGATGGAGAAGGAGACGCTTGTCTCGCCGAGAGAGGTGACTGAGAGAGACCGGGCGCTTTATGAGCGGATGAACAGCGAGATCGTCAGCCGCCAGCTCTATTTGCATCCTGACTTCAACAAGCAGGAGCTGCTGAAGGAATTTCATATCCCTGCCAATAAGTTTGCCGCACTCTTCAAGGTGTTTGCCGGGTGCGGATTTTCGCAGTATGTGCAGGAGCTTCGCCTGGACCACGCAGTCCGCCTGATGCGTTCCCATCCCCAATGGACATTGGATGCCATAGCGAAGGCATCCCAAATGTCAAACGGCGCTTTCTATAGCCAGTTCCAGAAGAAGTATGGCATGAAACCTTCTGACTACCGCAAGCATTGACTTGCCTCCACAAAACATTAAACTATTGGTTATCAGCATTCTATTGGCTGGAGGTGATTTCTGTGGAGAACAAAAGTGATTCTCGTGGAGAGCAATGGTCCTGATATTTATTGCAGCCTTTGGCAATCAGTGTATTTTTGCTTTGCATTCAAATGCGGTAATAGATCAACCGATAGGAAGACAGGAAGCAAAAAACGATTGCTCGTATTCACTGTTGAATGGCTGTTTCCAAAGAATATGTATACTTATTTTGTATATAATCTGTAGGAATACTGGCCGTTTCCCGGTTTCGGAAGCGGAAAAACTGCTGGCTGCTGAGGACGATTTTAGCCTGTTTATAGCGGCATATGACAGTTTGAGATTGCTTTATGACAATTTGAAACATCTGTAATGGCCATGCGATCCTTTCGGCTGCTTTGGATTTTCAGTGTTTGAGGTGATTTCCGCTTAGCTTTTCTTTTGATTCCTATTTCGTTGATTATAAAATGTTTATTGTTGTGTCTGATCTGTGCTTAGATAAAATGACACATACAGACATACTTTTTCATACAATTGTTTTTTGCGTGTGTTTGGGTGTGTGGTGACGTTTGTCTATTTTTGAAATCAAAACGCTGTGAAGGCGGTGCCTGAAGGCCGTCTCCAGCATTAGAATAAAATAATATTAGTAGTATCAAGTAATAAAAAATGAATGTTATGAACAAGATGATTATCAACCATTCTGAGGTGGAAAAAGTAGATATGGGAAAAGGCGTTGTCCGTCAGGATTTTGCCATGGGTAAGAACATGAATGTGCTGCACTGGAATATGTCCGACGGCAGCGAGGTGGGCATGCATACACATCCGCAGGAACAGTTTGGATATGTCATCAAAGGCGGCTTTCGTCTGACCATCGGTGAGGAAGTGTATGAGCTGTCCGAAGGCGACGCTTATCTCGTGCCGGCAGATGTGCCTCACGGCTTTGTGGCGGTGGGCGAGACGGAAGCCATCGATGTGTTCGCTCCCGTGAAGACGGTGTTCCCATGGGATAAGAAGCAGTAAGAGAAACAGCAATACAGGACTGTTTTATGAAGAAAAAATTATTAAGTCTATGGTTGTTGGGCGTTTTGCTGTTCGGCATATCCTCTTGTTCGGATGACGATGATCCCATCATAATAGGACCACAGCCAATTGAAGAGGAAGAGATTCTGATCACCGATGAATCGGGGGCTACATTAGTCAACACGAAAGACATCGTGCTTGGTGAAAGCGAAGACGATGTGGTGTTTGAAATGACTTCCACTCTTCTGGCCGCAAGCGGCTCTAAACTGCAGGTGAATATAGTCAACGACGGCACGATCAATGTGTCTCAGAGCGGCCCCCGTCGTTTCTTTGTGGCCGAAGCCGGATTCGTCGCTCAGCCTGCAGCCGCAACGGCAGCCTGTGACATCAAGTTGGGACGCTGGAGAACGGCTTTGCGCGATTTCAGTCAGACCCGTGATCTCTTTTTGGGCAGGGGAGTGAAGATGGACTTCAGCGGCGGCGAGCTGTTCCTGACACGAAGCGAGGACTGTGTGGACGGCACGGCCTACAGTGTGGCGCCGGCAGCCTTGCTTCACAATGCCGGAGGAGATCCCTACGTGTATGAGTGTTTAGGTTATCAGACAATGGCATTCTCTGCTGCTGATGAGGATGCCGATGTGTTGGAATGGGATCAGAGCGACAGAACGGTTTCATTGTATAGCAACAAATAGGAATAATGGAAGAGTATATGAATGATAATGATAAGGTGTCACGCGAAGCCATTGTCGTAGGGAGAGGCGGTTATGCCGTGAACTACGGCCATCTGGACATCTCCAAGCCTGAAGGCATCAACTATTTTGAATACCATCACGGCAACATACCGGGACAGCCGGGCGTGAAGGTGAAGAACATCGCCCTTTGCGGACTGGCAGCCTTGGAAGACAATCCTGACCGACCGGGCGAAAAGACGCTGGCTCCCAATGCCACGCTCATCAACCGGGGGATCATAGACATCCATTTCAAGGAAATCTATGATTTGTACATGGAGCGGAAGGCCAAGACCGATGATCCGGACAATTACAACAACGACACCGTCCGCTGCTATGCCATGGCTGCCGGCACAGGCTCCATGCTGATCAACGAAGGCACCATCAATGTCTACATGGATCAGGACATCGAGGCCGGTGTGTCGCTCTACGGCTGTGCGATGTGGGCCAACGCCCATTCCCTGATGATCAACCGGGGGGAAATCCATTTCATAGGAAACGGATCCTGGCAAAGCTATATCCGTGGAGTGGGGAGCATGGACAGCCACCTGCAGGTCATCAACGAAGGGGAGATCACCGTTGATCTGGAACGGGCTTACCAGACACGCATCCTGCACACAGCCGGACAATACGGCTCGCTGACCAACAACGGTGTGATCCGGGTGAAGACCGGAGGACGGATCATGGTGCTGGGGTGTCTGGCCGGGACACGCATGACCAACAATGGCACGATAGAAATCACGTCGCTGGCCACCTTCCTGGAAAACAAGGTGTCTTACCATTATCAGTTCGACCCCTTGGCCACAGCGATGTATGAGCACTTCCTGCCCAACGATCTTCCTACCTGCCCCACGGTGAACCGGGGCATCATCAAGGTGCGTCTGTGTGGCACGGAAGCCTCAGGTCCCAATGCCGTGGCGTTCGGCTTCTACTGCATGCAGGTGGGCACCAAAGGCGAGACTCCCGTACACCTGATGGTCAATGAAGGGAGCGTCGAGGTGACACAAGAAGGCCCCGTGCATTACCATACGGCCGAAGTGGGCGTGAACATGCAGTCGGTGGGCGATTTCCCCGTCAATGTGAAAATCGGACGTTGGAAGACGCGGGCACGCGACTTTGCCCGGACGCGCGATTTGTTCATCTGCCGCAGCGCCAAGTTTGACTTGTCTGAAATGGCTTTGGAGCTGACGGGGGATGAAGCCTCTGCCGTCCGGCCTGCCGCCGACGAGCTGGTGTACCAGATTGAGGCATCCAAAGAGGCAGGAGAGACATGCGAGGTGAAGGAATAGATTAAAAAAAACTGTAACGTTTATGAATAACAACTTAGATAATCTGACAGTGACGGAACAAAGCTTGCGGGTGGGGAGCGGCGCGTACGGTGTGAACCGCAGCCACATCGTGATCACCCGTCCGCAAACAGGCAACATAGCAGACATTACCGAACAGGCTATCGCTGCGGGTCAAGTATTGAACGGACGCAACATCGCCCTTTACGGGATGGCAGCCCTGACCGATGATGAGGCCAATCCGGGCAGACACCATTTGGCTCCGAACGCCACCCTGATCAATGAAGGCATCATTGAGATTCATCTGGATGAAATGGTCAAGGCATATAAAGAGCAGGTCAAAGCCACTCCGGACGCGCCAAAGGGGCTGTATCGTTTCATCAAATGTTTTGCCATGGCAGCCGGCAAGGACTCTATGCTGATCAATGAGGGGGTCATCCGCATTTACTTTGACCAGAACATCGATTCGGAGACACCTGTCTATGGCGAGACTTTGCTGGCCGGCGAGAACTCGACCATCATCAACAACGGCGAGATCCAGCTCGTCGGCAATGGCTCGTATGCCACTCAGGCCCGTGCCATCGCTGTTCCGGCCAACAACCTGACCATTATCAACAACGGAAAGATCAGTCTCGACATGGAACGGGCTTCCACCATCCGTGTCCTGGCCACCACCGGGCTGGGTGGCGCCATTGTCAACAAGGGGAGCATTGAGGTGAAATCTTCCGGCCGCATCATGACGATAGCCCGTTTTGCCAATACACACATTCTGAACGAAGGGACTGTGGACATCGTGTCCAAGGCACGGTTCATCGAGCAGAAGGTCTCTTTCCTTTACCAGTCCTATCCGCTGGCGTGTGCGTTCTATGAGCATTCTTTCCCCAATGCCATGACTGTGCCTCCCATCATCAACACCGGCACGGTGAAGGTGCATCTGGAAGGAAGCGAAGCCTCTACGCCTCACGCCGTGGCTTTCGGCATCTACAGCGAAATGGTGGGCAAGGAAGAGCAGGCGCACCGCATGGAGAACACAGGTTCTATCACGGTCACCAAGTCCGGCCCTTACGATTTCCTTGTAGCGGAACTGGGCGCGAATGTGCAGTCGGCCAAGAATTTCCCTTATCACATTGAGATAGGAGAATGGCGGACGGCTGCCCGTGATTTTGCCGAAACCAAAGACTTGTTTGTCTGCAACAGCGGCCTGTTTGATTTCGCGCATGCGAGTCTGGTTCTGGAAGGAGAGGCTCTTCCCGACGTGAAAGCCGAAGATCTGGTCTGGCAGCGGAAAGAAGCCCAGGAGCGGGGAGACACGTTCCAAGTGTTGAATGCAGGCAAGATGACGATAAAAAAACAATAAGTGAATGATAAAAGCAGGTTTGCCCCTGCATGTTTAATTTTAATTATCAGTTAAGAATTATGGCAAAGAAAGTTTTAATTATTGCGACCAACTACGGTTCGTGGGGTGAAGAATTGCAGGCTCCTTGGGATGCATGTAAGAAAGCAGGCTTTGAAGTGACATTGGCCACTCCTCAGGGAAAGAAACCCCTGCCTTTCCAAATCAGTGTGGATCCGGACTTTGTGGATGGTGTGCAGAACATCAAGACCAATCCGCAGGAAGTTTGTGACCGTTGCAAGGAGCTGGTAGACGGCGACGAATGGGCACATCCGCTGAAATTCTCCGAAGTCAACATGGATGACTATGACTGCATCGCCTTGACAGGCGGACCGGGCGCCATGCTCGACATGTGCAACTGCTGGGAGCTCCACAAGCTGATCATGGACGCATACAAGAGCGGCAAGATCGTAGCCGCATTGTGCTACGCTGTGTCCACGCTGGTATTCCTGCGCGATCCGGAGAACGACTATAAGTCCATCATCTACGGCAAGAAGATCTGCGCTCACCCGCGCGCATGGGACTTCTATGGTCCGGGTATGGCTATGTCTTATGAGCTTTATGGCGCGACTCCCGACAACTGCGGCACGAACGTCATCACTCCGGGATTCCTGTGGCCGATCGAAGACTTGGTTCGTGACGCTGTAGGTCCTAACGGCGCATGCATCGCCCGCATCAATGCCAACCGTGAGAGCCCTCAGGTTTACTACGACCATCCGTTCATCACCGGCACTTCCGTAGAGTCTTCTATCGCATACGGTGACATGATCGTAAAGGTATTGAACTCCTTGAAGTAATTAATCGTATTTCTAATTCCAGAGAGACGGGCCGGTTGCCCGGCTCTTCTCTCTGTTTTGAAAAAAAAGTAAAAGCAAATGCCAGCAATTGTAATCCACAGCATCGAGATGACCGATGAGCAGAAGAAAATCATCGCCGACAAGTTCATCTCCACTTTCTCGGAAGTGAGCGGTGTCCCTAAGGACCGTGTCTATCTTTTCTTTAACGGATATGGTCTGAACGAGGCTGCCGCAGGAGGAAAACTGTTTTCGGAAAATCCGCCGAAGAACGCAAAGGCCAAATTCAATGAAGAGGAATGGAAAAAAGATTAGCGTCTGACATGAATCCGTAGGTGCAGGCACCCACGGCTGATCAGGAGTCCGACCGCAAGCGGTCGTTACGAATACTAATCACTAATCACTAATACTTAATCACTAAAAAACAATGGATGTAAACCAAACAATAGTAAAGGCGCTTGAAGATATTGGCGTAAATTATGTTTTTGGAGGCAGCGGCCAGGTAAACGCTTCCATGTTGCTGGCATTGCGCGATTCAAAAAAGATCAAGACGATCATCATTCGTAACGAACAGGCTGCATCGTTCATGGCTTGTGGCTATACCATGTTCAACCCCAATAACTTGGGCGTATGCTTTGCCACAGGCGGTCCCGGAGCTTTCAACCTGTTTTCCGGCATGGCAGTAGCGTTATCCGATTCTTTGCCGGTCCTTGCTATTACGGGTTATACGTCTATGAACCAGCGGGGCAAAGGCGCGCTGAACGAGTCTACAGGCCTAAGCCGCACGCCCGATTCGCAAGCCATGTTCAGCGCGACCACCAAGAAGTCATACATCCTGGAACGTGCGGAAGACACGTGTGACATTCTGGAAGATGCTATCAACACAGCTTTTGAAGGCCGTCCGGGACCTGTCCATATTCACATACCGAAGGACGTGACTACAGCGGAAGTCACCAATTACCGCCCCATCCGGGTGAACATCAGACCGGTCAATGCCGATGAGGCTTCTCTGAAGCAGGCGGCCGATGTGTTGGCTGCCGCCATCCGTGAGAATAAGAAGATATTGGCCATGATCGGTTACGGCTGCATCCGCAGCGAAGCGGCAGCCGAACTGAAAGAGCTGATAGAAAAATATAAGATCCCCTTTGTGCAGACCATGGACGCGAAGGGATTCCTGCCGGAAAGCCATCCCCTTTGTCTGGGTGTGTATGGCACGTCGGGCGACAAAGCGGCCAATGCGTATTTCAATGAGGCGGAAGTGGTGCTGGCCATGGGAAATTCGTTCGCGCAGAATGCCACTTTTGCGTTCAAGCCCGATCTGTATGAAGGCAAGCGATTGATACATATCAACATAGATCCGGCCGAGATAGACAAGGTCTACAAGGCGGATGTCCGTGTGGTGAGCGATGTGAGACCGGCTTTAAGATCCATCCTGGCTTTGCTGGATGCCTGCGGCCTGACTGTGTCTCAGCTTCCGGCACTGCCCACGGGACATTATTATGACGAGCCGGAGCATCGCGACGCCAAGCGCATATTCCCTGGCGACATGGTGCGTCTGCTTTCGGACAACCTGCCTGAAAACGCCATCGTCATGGGAGATGCCGGTTCGCACATGCTTTGGGCAAACTGTTATCTGAAGCTGAGCGGCAACCGGCGTTATCAGAATCCGGGCAGCTTCGGTCCGATGGCCAGTCATACCAACGGCTGCATCGGCGTGAAATGTGCCAATCCGGACAAGGCCGTGATCGCCTGTGTGGGTGACGGATGTTATCAGATGGCCGGCTTTGAGCTGATGACGGCGGTGCAATATGACATCCCTGTGATTTGGGTCGTTTTTGATAACAATGAGTTTAACATCATTAAGAAGTTCCTTCTCAACATGTATAATGACGAGGCGTTCATGTCCTTTGAGAACCCCGATTTTGTGAAGTACGCCGAGGCGTGCGGAGCCAAGGGCTATCGGGTGGAAAGACTCGATGAGTTTGTTCCTGTTTTCAGAGAAGCCTTGAGCCTGGGCAAGCCTTGCATTATTGATGTGCTGGTGGACAGTGAGGCATATCCTCCTTTCGATTTGGGAAAGGTATAGGCTGACGGCTGCGGCCAATGTCAGTCATTGCCTCTTGTCTTTTTAGAAAACAAAGAAAAGAAATGGAAGAAAGAAGATATTCCAAGATGTTGATACCGTCCATTTTGTCGGTATCGGTGTTGACCATCATGGCACCGACAGCAGTTTCTCCTGCATTGGCGGCTATCCGTGACGCTTTTCCCGGCATTTCCGTCACGCAGGCCAAGCTGGTGCTGACGTTGCCGACCTTGGTGATGATGCCTATGGGGCTGTTGTCGGCCCGCCTGACTGCGCGCATCGACAAGAAGAGGCTGTTGCTCACGGGCATGGTTCTCTTCCTGGTGTTCGGTGTGGCGGGAGGTTTTGTCAACGATTTCCGTCTGCTGTTGCTCATGCGCCTTCTGTTTGGTGTGGGGCTGGGCATCATGACCCCGTTGTCCACATCTCTTATCTTTGATTTCGCTCCCGATCCCGGCAAGCGCAGCAAGCTGTTGGGACTGCAAGGGTCGTCCAACCAGTTGGGCGGTCTGATCTTTATGAGCCTTTCGGGAGTGCTGGCCAGCATGTCGTGGCGATATTCGTTTTTGGTGTATGCTTTCGTCATCGTATCCATCATTCTCACGTTCCTGTTTATGCCTTCCATTCCGCCTTACGCTCCTAAGAAGAAGGGAGACGCCGGCGGACAGAAACAGAAGATGAGCAAGAAGATCCTGATACTGGCCTTTTTCGCCATGATGATATTCGCCTGCTACTTTGTCATCAACACAGACTTGGCTTTGTTCATGGACGTGGAAGGCATTGGCGATGCGAAGGAGTGCGGTTACGCTTTGTCATTGATGCGGATTCCGGCCATCGTCGCCGGCATCCTGTTGGCGTGGATCATGCGGAACCTGAAAGACTGGACCATGCCTTTTGCCACCATTATCATGGCGTCAGGCTATCTGATCATCGCTTTTGCCGAGTCTTATGGCATCGTGATGGCCGGCTGTCTGGTTGTCGGTTTAGGCGGAGGATTCGCGCTGCCGCCCATTTCGCTTTACTTGCCGCGCATTGTCACTCCCCGACAACGCACCTTAGGGGTGGCCATCATCATGTCTGTGGCCCAGTTGGGACAGTTCATATCACCGCTTTATACAGATTTGTTTGTCAGCGAGGCTGATCCGGAGGCATGCCGCATGCGCTTTGTCGTGTCGGCCATTACAACGGTGGCCATCGGTTTCCTGGTGTTGTGTTTCACACACACCTTGCCGAAGAAAGCGCTGGAAGAT
>CALUOU010000008.1 GCA_944322335.1 uncultured Bacteroides sp. | reverse complement strand
CATAAAGGTAGTTTTGAAGATTATGAGGCAAAGGTATCAATTTTATGTGATATAAACTAATTATGAACATCTACTTAGCAAAAATACTGCATAAGTCACAATACATATTCCATGAGACATTTTTGTTTGGCGGCATTGCTTTGGGTAATGTCAGTACAAGCCTTCGGACAACAAGCATACGGAACGACAGGCTTGCTCTTCAGCCCAACGGCTGAAATGCAGAAAGATAAGACGGTTATGATAGGCGGAAACATGATGGACCATCGTGCTTATCGGAGTAGCGTATGGAAAAACTCTAACGAGTACAAGCCATATACCTACAATTACTACCTGAACATCACCCTCTTCCCTTGGCTGGAGGTGGCATACACCTGCACATTGGTAAAAGGTGCGCACGGCAGCAGCTACTGGCCGCAGCAGACTTGGGGCAAGTTCACCAACCAGGACCGTTCGTTTCATGGCCGCTTGCGCCTGTGGAAAGAAGGCTGGTGGAAACGGTGGACACCGCAGATCGTGTTGGGAGCAAACGATCCGGGCAGCCATTCCGACCATGGCGGCGGGAACATCTCCTTTGACAACGTGGGCGAGAACACCAACCACCTGACCCGCTTCTACCTGGCCGCGACCAGGCGTTTCACCTTCCGGCAATGGGGAACTTTAGGCGTACACGCCTCTGTCATCCAGTTTGACGGCCTGGATCTGGACAACGACCACGGGGTGACAGTCGGCGTGAGCTGCCGTTTCCAGCGTCCGGCAGACGGGTTTTGGAACAAGGCGTTGAACGGGCTGGACGTGATGGGGGAATACTATGACGGCGTGTGGAACGTGGGAGCGAACTATGCCGTGTGGAAAGACAGGATCAATGTGACGGCTGCGTTGTATGACGGCCGGTATTGGTCGGTGGGGATGTATTTCAGGGTGTGCCTGTTTTAAGTGGAACAGCGTTCCGATGTTTTATCTGTCGGGGTCGACAAAACGGTAGCGGCTGTCACTACTATTTATCCGATCAACTCTTTTAGCCGGTCAGCCAGATACAACGGAACATTCAGCGGCTCATTGTCTTGCTGCAGATTTCTGGCAGACCGGCGAGGCACAACCACTCGATGGCGTTTTCGTATTCGCGTGCCCGCGCTCCTTTCTGAACATCGCCGTAACGGAACTTGCAATTGTCACGGGCGAGTTGCTTTTGGATATTTGCCCATACACTGTATACCCGAGGGATGTCTTTGTTGTTGATGTGCTTGGAGAAGTCGAACGCATCTCCTATGAAAAATGTGCAAATATGCCATTTTTTTTATAGATACAATTCTTGAAGGGAACAGGAAAGCATTAAAGGAAAGCCTTGATCATCGCATGCTTTACAGGCTGCGGCGGTCAAGGCTTTTTTTGTCAAGCGATCCATGCGTGTGGCGTTCAGAGCATTCCCCTTAATGCGGACGGCCTCTTTGGACCTTTTCCCAAACGCCGCTTGTCTGTCCTTTGCGCTTCCATAAGTAACGGAAGCCCCGGATGACATTCAGGTTCATAAAAAGGAAATAATAGGGAATGAAAAGAAACTTATTCTTGATCTGCCTTTGTGAGAGACGATAGCCGCCCCAGCCTCCTATATAGAACAAAACCTGCAGGAGCAGAAGGGTGAGATAGAGAGCCGGCCTGGCTGTAGCGTATGCCAGCCATGCGTTCAGGGGGAACAGAAGAAAGAGCAGGAGAGGAGTCAATGTCCAACGGAGCACCCGATGGGAGATGTATTGAAAAGAGAAAATGCCGTATTTCAACGGGTTGAGCAATGCGCGGAGCCTCCATACGGACTGCAATCCTCCGGCCGCGATGCGGACTTTCCGCTTTTCTTCTTCGCGCATGTCAGCCGAGCCGCTTTCGCTGGCGTATGCCGAGGCGCAATAGGCAATCCGATAACCCTTCATCACGATGTGTAGGGAAAGGATGAAATCGTCCAGCAAGGTATCGTCCGGCATAGGCTCAAACAGTTCCCGCCGGATGGCAAACAGCTCGCCTGCCGCTCCAGCCGCGGAGTAAAGCCGGGAGTCTAAGGCTTTCAAGGCCGACTCGTACTTCCAGTACAGCCCTTCTCCTCCTCCTGCGGCCGTGTCCTTGTTTTGCGCCTTGATGCGTTTCTCGCCTGCCACACACCCCACTTGCGGATCGGCAAACGCATGGACAATCTCGAGCAAAGCCTTACGGTTCAGATGGGTGTTGGCATCGGTGAAGACAACAAGCGGCGTTTCCACATGCCGCATGCCGCGGTTCATGGCGGCAGTTTTGCCTTGCCGCTGAGGTTGGAACAGGACCTGAGCCTGAGGCCATTGGGCCAGAAGCTGGTTCGTGCGGTCGTCGCTTCCGTCTGTCACCCACAGGATGCGCAGCTTTTCGGGCGGATAATCCAGCTCCAGGCAGTTGCGCATTTTATCGTTCACAACGGTCTCTTCATTATAAGCCGTGATGAAGAGCGTGAGCGGCGGAAGTTCTTCACGTGAGAGGAGAGGGTAGGAGACGGGAGGACGGAAGCTTTCCTTCAGCCTGACCAGGATGTAGAGCAAGAGTCCGTATCCTACATAGGTGTAAAAAACGATAAATAAACAGATCCAAAATGCAGTTTCCACGGTTTACGAGTTTATTATTGGTATGAAAAGACTTAAAAGGCTTCGGTAATGTTGAAATAGAACAAGGTCTGGTTGTTCACCGTATTCTTTCCCAAATCGAGACGCACATTCATGCGAGGCTGGACTTCTATGCGGATGCCTGCTCCAAAGTTGGGAAGGACTCCTTCTATCTTGCCCATTGTAGGCCCCATAAAGCCGCATCCGCCCCAAACCACAAAGCCCAGGTGATGAAGCATCCGCTTCACCCAGTTAGACCGGTCGGTATTGATCATCTGGCGGTATTCGGCCATTACGATGTGGGAAGACTTGTCCCGATATTGCCCCATGTAGTAGCCCCGCAGGTCAAAAGGAGTGCCTGTCAGGGAATATTGGGTGAGTGGGACATCACCAAAGACATTCTTGCTCTGAGCTGTCCAAGCCAGCACTTTGCGTTTGCCCACTTCTTTGTATTGGCGGTAGTCAATTTCCAGGCGGTAGAAATTCCGGTCGCTTCCGATGATTTTGCTATAGGCCATTCCTCTCACATCCAGATAGATGCCACGATAGGCATTGGCCGGGACATCACGGCTGTCATAGGTGAGAAGGAATCCGACACCAGAGCTGAACACTTTGTAGCCGCTCTCGGTGCCGCCGTCCAGCAGGTAGGAGTGGTTCGGATCGAGCGTAGCGGCCGGGTCGTAGAGTGCGCGCGCAGGGTCAGAAAGGCGTTCATAGTTGATGTCTATCTGCGGCCCCGCAAAGAAATTGCTTTTGCCTAAGCGGAACAAGAACCAAGGGTTGATCTGGATGCCGCTGTATTTATAGGAACTGGTGGTGTCACTTCGGATGTAATCACGGTTGACGGGGTATCCTATGCCATAGAAATTCTCTTTGGTGTTCTTATAGCTGAATTTCCCGAAGATGCGGAATCTGTCTCCTTTGAAAAAGAGCTGGGGTTTGGAGAAGAGATTGATGCCTCCTCCTTCAAACATGAAAGCGATGGCGATGGGGATAACTGACCGTTGCTGGGCTGTGTCCTTAGGGTTCATGCGAAAGGTCATCAGAGCGCTGCCCCCTATGGTGAATCCGAAATCGGGGGTATATCCCGGTCCGCCAAGGATGTTATAATGGAAGTTACGGCGAGCCACTTTCAACTTACGCAGTTCTTTTTTGCTGAGAGCCGGCAGTGTGTCATCCTGCAAGGCGGATGGGGCGTTTGTCTCTTGCGCGACTCCTTCCAAGGCGGCTATACAAAGGAGGAGACAGACCAATAGGATTCGTTTCATACGTAGATTTCGTTTGATGAAAAGCGCCTGTGTACGCTATTAACTCTATAAAAAATGGTTTTCGTTTGCAAAGAAAACCATTAAAATCGAATCAGTTTCTGTCTGATTGGACAATAAATCTAAAGGCATTACTAAAAATATGAAAAAAGGTAGTATTTTTGGCGCCCGATAGCAAGAGAATAAACAAGAATTAGAAAAATATGAAGAAACAGATGATTGCATGGATGGTGTTGGGGGCGTTGTCGCTTTCGGCACAATCACAAGAAACAGGCGGCATCACTCCTGCCATGTTGCAAAAGATCCAAAAGGCGTATCAGGGCACTCCTTCAGACAAAGCTTTGCGCAATGCCATCGGGAACAACGATATCCGCCAGTTGGCATTGAATCAGGAGAACTTGAAAGGTCTTGACACTCACTTTTCCATCAGGGTGCCGTCGAAGGGGATCACAGACCAGATGTCTTCCGGACGATGCTGGCTTTTTACGGGGCTGAATGTCATGCGCGCCAAAGCGATAGCCCGTTACCAGTTGCCGGCATTTGAATTTTCGGAAGTCTATCCTTTCTTTTGGGACCAGTTGGAGAAGGCCAACCTTTTCCTGCAAGGCATGATCGATACGGCCAAGAAGCCCCTGACCGACCAGACGGTGGAGTGGCTTTTGAAACATCCGCTGAGTGACGGCGGGACTTTTACAGGGGTGGCCGACATTGTCTCCAAATATGGGCTGGTGCCTGCCGAAGCCATGCCTGAGACTCAAAGCAGTTCCAACACTTCCCGCATGGCTCAGCTGATTTCGCTGAAGTTGAAAGAATTTGGTCTGGAGTTGAGAGAGCGTATCGCCCAAGGAGCCAAAGAGGAAGAGGTGGAAGCGGAGAAGACACAGATGCTGGGCACTGTCTATCGCATGCTGGCACTGAATTTGGGCGTGCCGCCCACAGAGTTTGACTTTGTGCGCAAGGACGCTGCCGGGAATCCGGTGGAGACGGAACATCATACGCCACAGTCTTTCCTGGAAAAGTACGGAGATGTGTCGTTGCTTCAGAATTACGTGATGATGATGAACGATCCTTCGCGCGATTACTATAAAATCTATGAGATCGATTATGACCGGCACCGGTATGACGGCAAAAACTGGACGTATGTCAATTTGCCGGCGGATGTGATCAAGGAAATGGCCATAGCTTCGCTTCGCGACAGCACCATGATGTATTTTTCGTGTGATGTGGCCCAGCAATTGAACTCTAAACGCGGATTGCTGGATGTGAGAAACTATGATTACGAGTCGTTGATGGGCGTTTCTTTCGGCATGGACAAGAAAGAGCGCATCCAGACATTCTCCAGCGGATCCAGTCATGCCATGACCTTGGTGGGAGTGGATCTGGACAAGGAAGGCAAACCGGTGAAGTGGCTGTTAGAAAACAGCTGGGGAGCTTCCAGCGGGTGGCAAGGCCATTTGATCATGACCGATGAGTGGTTTGACGAGTATATGTTCCGTTTGGTGGTGGAGACCAAGTATGTGCCGGAAAAAATCCTTCAGTTGTTTGAGGAAAAGCCCGTGAGATTGCCTGCTTGGGACCCCATGTTTGCGGAGGAAGAGTGAGGATTGTCTTGCGGACGGCGATGAAAGAGAGGATTGCCTTATGAATGAGCAGTATCCATCTGTATTGTTAGAGAAGGCTGTAAGCGAGTTTGCCAAACTTCCAGGGATCGGCCGGAAGACGGCCATGCGTCTGGTGCTCCATTTGTTGCGGCAAGACAGATCGGCGGTGGAGGCTTTCGGGCAGGCCATTGTCACGTTGAAGCGTGAGGTGAAATATTGTAAGGTGTGTCACAACATCTCTGATACGGATGTGTGCCGCATCTGTTCCAATCCGCAACGGGACGCCTCCATTGTCTGTGTGGTGGAGAATATCCGTGATGTCATGGCGGTGGAGGCTACCCAGCAATTCCATGGGCTATACCACGTGTTGGGAGGTGTGATTTCGCCGATGGACGGAATAGGCCCTGGTGACTTGCAGATTGAGAGTCTGGTAAAGCGCGTGGCGGAAGGGGGCATTCAGGAAATTGTTCTGGCTCTGAGCACGACGATGGAAGGTGATACTACGAATTTTTATATCTACCGGAAATTGGAGAAGATGAATGTGAAACTTTCCGTCATAGCCCGTGGCATATCTGTGGGAGATGAGCTGGAGTATGCCGATGAGGTGACTTTGGGGCGCAGCATCGTGAATCGCATTCCGTTTACGGGAACGAATTAAGCGGATGAGGAATATGTTAAAAAAAGAAGAAGAATGGAAGAACAGATCAGAAGGACTTCTCAGGGATTGAGAATGGCTTATTTTTTTTTCTGGTTGCTGCCAGTCGTATTGATGATTGTGGGGGAGACAGAGGGGGATTGGGTCGGACTGTATGCTGATGACCCCTTGTTTTCCTATGGTTGGGAAGGAAGCTCTATCCTGCTTGCCTTCCTTTGCGTGCCGCTTGCCTTAAAATTATTGCCATGGATGCTGAAACGTAAAATCGATCGGCTCTCCTTGCCCAAGGCTTTACGTCTCTATGGACGGTGGGGGGTGATGCAATTGTTTTTGTTGGAGTTGCCTGTGGTGGTCGGCATGCTGGTCTATTATCTGATGATGAGCAACACGGGCATTCTTTGTTCGTTGATCGCTCTGGCCGCTTCGCTATTTTGTGTGCCGGGCGAAAAACGCTTGCGGAGAGATCTGCATATCGAATGAACGGAACAGCTTGTCAGAAAGAAGACAGAAGAAGTATAAGGAGATATTTAAATACCAGTTAATTTTGTTCACTCACACCCTTATGAAGCCCTCCTATTTTGTAAACGATCGCCTTTATTTGCGGGCTGTAGAGCCGGAAGATCTGCAGGTGCTGTATGCGATAGAAAATGATCCGCAGAGCTGGGACATTTCCAATTTTACAGTACCTTATTCCAAATATGTGTTGAAGCAATACATTGAGAATAGCCAGTGTGACATGTTTGCCGATAAACAGTTGCGGCTGATGATTGTGCGTAAGTCAGACCGTCAGGTGCTGGGCACGGTAGACATTACAGATTTTGTTCCTCTTCATGCGCGGGGCGAGGTAGGCATTGTTATCCGTAAAGAGTTTCAGCGGAACGGATATGGCAAGGATGCCTTGACTTTGTTGTGTGACTATGCGTTCGGTTTTTTATATATGAAGCAGTTGGCCGCCCACATCATTGCAGACAATGAGGCAAGCCTGCATCTGTTTGAGTCTTGCGGTTTTGTGCGGTGCGGATTGTTGAGGGAATGGTGGTGCATTGGCGGCTCTTTCAAAGATGTGGTGCTTATGCAGCGTCTTCGTCTGTAAGCTGTTCGCAAACTATTTTCGTTTGACTATAAGACCGCACCTGTCTGTAAAAAGTAAAGACGCGATGCATCGCGTCTTTACGCCAGTAGTCCGTAATATGGATCTGCCCACAGTCCGAATCACCAGAAAATCTCTATCTATGTCACTCCATTTATTTAGGAGCTTTCTTGTATAGGTAAAATGCGATAAAGGCATAAAGGATGTTAGGAATCCACACCGCAATAATGGGCGGCATGTTGCCATTGATGGCGAAGGTCGAAGCGATGGTTTGAAAAAGGATGTAAGAAAAGCTTAATCCCAGTCCGACACCTAAATGCAGCCCCATGCCTCCCTTGGTCTTTCTGGAAGAAAGGGATACGCCGATCAGGGTCAGGATGAAAGAGGCGAATGAGGTGGCGATGCGTTTGTGGTATTCTATCTCAAATTCTTTGATGTTGGCAAATCCCCGTTGGCGTTGTCGGGTGATGTATTCACTCAGCTGAGGGCTGGTCAGCATTTCCTGCTGATTTTTCATGATCAGGAAATCGGAGGGTTCCATGAAGAGGGTGGAGTCTATGCGGGTTCCCTTGGTGATGGTCTCGCGCATGCCGTCCATTTCCCGGATCATGTAATCCTTGATAATCCATTGGTGGACGCCCGTTGTGTCATAGGTAATGGAACGGGCTGTGAGGTGTGAGACCAATTGCTTGTCTTTGAACTTATCCAATGAAAACCGATAGCCTGTCTTGCTGTAGTCTTCATACCGGTCGATGTATGCGATGACTCCGCTATCCACTTCCAGCTGGATGTTCCGCGCCGTATTGCTTTTGCGGGGCTTGTAGTATTTGTCCTCGAAATTGATGCGGGTGACGCTTCCCTTGGGAATGATGTACGCTCCCAGCCAGAATGTGGTCACTGCAATGATGGCGGCAGAGACCATGTACGGACGCAACATGCGTTTGAAGCTCATGCCTGTGGAGAACATGGCGATGATTTCTGAGTTCTCGGCCATCTTGGACGTGAAGAAGATGACGGCGATAAAGACAAAAAGAGGGCTGAACAGGTTGGCGAAATAGGGGATGAAGTTCAAGTAATAGTCGAAAATGATGGCATGCCACGGCGCTTCATGAGACATGAAACGGTCCATCTTCTCATTGAAGTCGAACACGACAGCAATGGAGATAATCAGCGCGATGGCAAAGATATAGGTTCCCAAGAACTTCTTGATGATGTAGTAGTCCAACCGTTTCAGGAACCTGTTGCTCGGCAACTTGAAATTCTTTATTTTGATCCGATCTATTTTTATCATAAGCGTGTAGATACTTGTTTGACCATCTTAGATTTCCACGTAGAGAAGTCACCTGCAATGATGTGTTTGCGCGCTTCTTTTACGAGCCAAAGGTAAAAGGCCAGGTTGTGTACAGAGGCGATTTGCATGGCCAGCATTTCTTGGGCATGAAACAGATGGCGCAGGTATGCTTTCGTGTAAAGCGTGTCCACATAGGATGCTCCGTCTGCTTCGATGGGGGAAAAGTCATATTCCCATTTTTTGTTGCGCATGTTCAGGATGCCGTCTTTGGTGAACAGCATTCCGTTGCGGCCGTTGCGGGTGGGCATCACGCAATCGAACATGTCCACTCCCCGTTCGATGCCTTCCAGCAGGTTGACGGGAGTGCCGACACCCATCAGGTAGCGGGGCTTGCCGACAGGCAGGATGGCATTGACCAGCTCAATCATTTCATACATCTTATCGGTAGGCTCTCCCACGGCCAGTCCTCCGATGGCATTGCCTTCGGCATCTTTGGATGCGATGTATTCTGCCGAGCGCTTGCGCAAGTCGGGATAAACGCATCCTTGGACAATGGGGAACAGAGATTGGTGGTAGCCATATTTGGGCTCTGTCTCGTTAAACCGTTGGACGCAACGGTCCAGCCATCGGTGTGTCAGCTCCATGGACTGTTTGGCATATTCATACGTGGCATTGCCAGGCGTGCATTCATCAAAAGCCATCATAATGTCCGCACCGATGGAGCGCTCGATGTCCATCACTTTTTCTGGAGTGAAGAAATGTCTGCTGCCGTCAATGTGTGAGCGGAACTCGGCTCCTTCCTCTCTCAGTTTGCGGATGTCCGTCAGGGAAAAGACTTGAAAGCCTCCACTGTCGGTCAGTATCGGGCGGTCGAAACCGTTGAATTTGTGCAGTCCTCCTGCCTTTTCGATCACGTCCACACCAGGCCGCAGGTAGAGATGATACGTGTTTCCCAAAATGATCTGGGCTTTGATGTCTTCCTTCAACTCGCGCAGGTGGACACCTTTTACAGTGCCCACCGTCCCGACCGGCATGAAAATGGGAGTCTCAATCTGGCCGTGATCAGTAGAAATGAGCCCGGCCCTTGCGTTGCTTTTGCTATCGGTATATTGTAATTCAAATGTCATGCTTCCTCTTTTTCATCCTTTTTCTTCACGGACAAGTCAATGGCATCAGCCACTTTTTCGTGTGTCAGTGCAATCTCGAAAACCTCTTTCACATCTTTAACAAAGTGGAATGCCAATCCTTTGATGTAGATTTCCTGAATCTCATCGATGTTTCTACGGTTCTCTTCAGACAAGATGATGTCTTTGATTCCCGCCCGCTTGGCAGCCAAGATCTTTTCCTTGATGCCTCCCACAGGGAGCACTCTCCCGCGTAAGGTGATTTCGCCCGTCATGGCCAGGTTGGCTTTTACTTTCCGTTGGGTAAAGGCCGAAGCCAGTGACGTGGCCATTGTGATGCCTGCCGAAGGCCCGTCCTTAGGAATCGCTCCTTCAGGCACATGGATGTGTATGTTCCAATGGTTGAAAATCTCTTCATCCAGATCCAGCAGATAAGCATGTGCCTTGATGTATTCCAAAGCAAGCATGGCCGATTCCTTCATGACATCCCCTAAGTTGCCCGTCAAGGTCAGCTGTCCTTTTCCTCGGCTTAAGCTGGTTTCGACAAAAAGTATTTCTCCTCCTACGGCTGTCCATGCCAATCCGGTTACTACACCGGCATATTCATTGCCTTGGTATTTGTCGCGGGTATATTCAGGTATCCCTAAATATTCTTGCAAATCGCCTGGCTTGATTTCTGTCCTGACAAAATAGTTGTCTGTCGCATATTGGAGGGCTATTTTCCGCAGGATCTTGCCAATCTTCTTTTCCAGTTCGCGCACTCCGCTCTCCCGTGTGTACGACTCGATGATGGCTTCCAGTGTGTTTTTGGGAAACTTGATGGCATTTTTGGCCATTCCGTTTGCCTCCAATTCCTTAGGTACCAGATGCCGACGGGCTATTTCCAGTTTCTCCTCGGTGATGTAGCCGCTTACCTCGATCAGCTCCATCCGGTCCAGCAGGGGAGCGGGGATGGTGTTCAGGTTGTTGGCCGTAGCGATGAACATCACTTTGGACAAGTCATAATCCACATCCAGGTAATTGTCGTGGAAGGTGGAGTTTTGTTCAGGATCAAGCACTTCTAATAAAGCGGAAGAAGGATCGCCCTGATGGTCTGCCCCCACTTTGTCTATCTCGTCTAAGATAAACACGGGATTGGAAGCGCCGGCTTTGATCAGACCTTTGATGATGCGTCCGGGCATGGCGCCAATATACGTTTTGCGGTGTCCGCGGATTTCGGCCTCGTCATGCACACCGCCCAGTGACATCCGGATGTACTTGCGTTTTAGGGCGGCGGCAATGGAACGTCCTAACGAGGTCTTTCCGACTCCAGGAGGGCCATACAGGCAGATGATGGGCGACTTCAAGTCTCCTTTTAGTTTCAGGACAGCCAAATGTTCCAGAATGCGCTCTTTTACTTTCTCCAATCCATAATGGTCTTTGTTCAGCACTTTTTCGGCATTGGTCAGGTTCAAATTATCGGTCGTATAGATCCCCCATGGCAAGCTGATCATGGTTTGGAGATAGTTCAGCTGTACGCTGTAATCCGGCGATTGGGGGTGGGAGCGCTCAAGCTTGTCCACTTCTTTGAGAAAGATCTTTTTTATCTCAGGTCCCCATTTCATGGTTTCGGCTTTTTGGCGCAGTTCCTCGATTTCCTGTTCCTGGCCGCTTCCGCCCAATTCGTTCTGGATGGTCTTAATCTGTTGTTGCAGGAAATATTCCCGTTGCTGCTGGTCGATGTCTTCTCTGGCCCGCATTTGGATGGAAGCCTTGATTTCGGCCAATTGCACTTCTCTGTTCAGGATCTCCAGCAGCCGGTAGGTCCGCGCTCTCAGAGCATCGATGGTGAGCAATTCTATTTTCTCATCTTTTTGTAAAGGCAGATTGGTGCAGATGAAATCCACCAGGAACATTGGATTATTGATGTTCTTGATGGCAAAAGCTGAATCCGACGGATACATGTCTGATGACTTGATATAGCGCACGGTCAAATCCTTGACGGCTTCCACCAAAGCGCGAAACTCCTTGTCTTCTTTGGCGGGCAAATCCTCGTTCAGGGCGACAATGTGCCCTTTCAGATAAGGTTCGGTTTCAACAATCTCCTTTAGCTCCATCCTTTTGAATCCTTGGAGGAGAACCGTTGTAGTCTGGTCAGGCATTTCTAAGATTCGTACGATTTTGGCGATCGTGCCAATGTTATGTAAGTCCTCAATGTGTGGGTCTTCTGTTTCTGCCGCCTTCTGACATACAATGCCGATGTATGTGCCTTTCTTTTCGGCCTCACGTACCAACTTGAGAGAGGATTTTCTACCGACAGATACTGGCATGAATACCCCAGGAAATAAAACCATGTTGCGAAGGGGCAATATCGGAAGGATATCATCCACTTTGATATTCAGCAGCTGCTCTTCGTTTCCTTCGAAGTCTGCAATGACTGAAAATCCGTTTCCACCTCTGTCTTCCGTATCGTTTAAGTATTCTCTTTTCTTCATTTTTCTTGTTGTTAGGTTATGTCATTTGGGCAAACTTATAAAGTGGGTGCAAAGTTAATCCATTTCTTCATTAAATAGCAGTTCTTATCCTTTAAAAAGACAAAAACAATGCCATTTTTATCGAGGATCTGGCCGGATTTAAGTATTTTTGGGGGCATTTAATGTGGATTTTTATGTCGAATTCTTATTTTCAATTTAAATATTTTACTGTTTGGCATGACCGTTGTGCCATGAAGGTCGGCACGGATGGAGTCTTGTTGGGAGCGTGGGTCCCGTATGGGAGTTATCAGTGTGCTTTGGATGTGGGAGCAGGTACAGGCTTGATTTCCTTGCAGTTGGCACAACGGATGCCTGATGTGCGAATTACAGCCGTTGAGATTGACGCGGAGGCTGCCCAACAGGCTCGGGAAAATGTTCTCCGCTCTCCCTGGGGTGACCGGATAGAAGTGGTGTGTCAGGATTTTGGCGGTTTTGAACCGGCTGAGAAATATGATTTGATAGTGTCTAATCCTCCTTTTTTTGTAGATGCGCTGAAGTGCCCCGACCGGCATAGAAGTCTGGCGAGACATACAGTCGGAAGGTTGAACTATGATTCCCTGTTACGTCGCGCGTCCTCTTTGCTGCGGCCGGAAGGGAAGGTGTGTCTGATCGTGCCTTTTGGGCAGGAAAAATCGGTGGAAGATATTGGATGGCTGCATAAACTATATCCTTCGCGCCGAGTGCGTGTGTATACTAAGGCAGGCAAGCCTTGCAAAAGGGTCTTGTTGCAATTGGAATTCCGGTTTGGCCAGTGTGTGGAGGAGACTCTTTGTCTGATGGAGCCGGATGGAAGTTTCACTCAGGCTTATAAAGACTTGGTGGAACCGTTTTATCTGAAGATGTAAGAACCGTATAGAGGAAAGCGGTTGCGGTTGGGTATATTTATCTGAAGAACTTTCTGAAACGTCTTATCACTCGGATAGCGATCATGATGCCTTGGAATGTGACCATGCCCGTGTTGAAAGCTCTCATGACACCATTTGTCTTGGTGGCGGGGTTAGGAGCGAAAGGGGCTGTCACCTTTTTGCCCAATGCGGCCAAGACTATTTTCTGTTCTTCCAATTCCTTTTTCACTGCTTCCTTTTGGCGGATGATGCTTTCCAATGTGACAGGAGAGGAAGTTGGGGTGGATGATGAAGTGTTCATGATTCCGTTTCTATTTGTTTTGACTTAAAAAGATACCCGCAATAAAATTGACCATCGGATTGATAATCCATTTTTGGCGGAAGAAGATCAGCAATGCGATAAAAGCTATGTTCAGGCACCCGATGATCGCAAAGCTGGCTCCGAAACTTCCAACCCAAGGAGCGATGATAAAAGCCAGCGTAAAAGAAAAATAGAACAGAGCCACCATTGCCAGCATGATGACCAACAGAACCAAGATCAGCATTGACAAAAGCACTGTCAGTTTCTCGGTAATCTCCAGCCTTGTATATTGTTTCTGAAGTTCAAGGTATTTTTTAAATTCCACAAACAATTGCCGGAGGCTATGGATGCTATTTTCATTTGCGAACATAATGGCTCTGCTCTAAAATTAAAATTTCTCAAAAGGTGTTATTCTGCTTCTCCTTTAATTTCCGAAGCGATTTCGTCAACCAAAGTATCCATTTCGCTGCGGTTCAGGCGGATGCCTTTCTTACGCAAGATCTCTGCGATTTTCTGACGAGTTTCTTCACCTTTTTCAGGAGCGAACAATACACCTAAAGCCGCGCCTACTGCCGCGCCGCCCAAAAATGCTGCTAAAACGTTTAATGCTTTCATAATAGTTCCTTTCTTTTTGAGATTTCAATGGCAAAGCTAATCATTTTTTTTGAAATCCGGTTCTATTTGCCTGATTTTTTTTTGCGAAAAATATATTTTTAGTGTTTGACGGAGGGAAACCGGGCTTTTTTGCAAATAAAATCCGGAGGAGGTTGTTTCATATACAAAAATCGACTACTTTTGTCCTCGCATCATAGACAGAAGGCATTATGAAGAATAGACACATTTCCTTTTGGTTTATTGCCGCGATGTTTTCTTCGTCATTGGCGATGGCGCAGAATACAGTTGAACCAGGGTTGAAAGCGGAAAGGCAAGACTCCGTGAAGGTGGATACATTATCAGGGGTCTTGAGAGAAAGTTGGGTGCTGAAATTGCAGAAGCAAGACTCGACAAGCTATAAAGTGGACACAGTCTCTATCTTGTATGAACGATTGTTGGGGGTATTGGATTATTTGAACGATCCGTCCACCCCCGAACGTTACATCAAGGTTGATCCGGGCTATTATAAAATGTTCGTGCCCTTCACCTATTATTATAGTCCTGTGAGAAGGGTCTCCAGACTGACCTGGAAGCTTAAGAGGCCGGACGCGGGTCAGAAGCGGTCAGATGCCCTGTTGCCTTTTGACACACTTGCTTTCACCTCGATCGGCCGGACAAATGCGACGGTAGACCGCGTCTTGCTGGACGCTTACGTGGAATGTCCGGACCGAATTGTGCGTACGGAGGATGAGATACAGCGATGGCGGCTGTTTAAAGACAATATAACTCAAGAAGCCTCTTCGCGCCCTTCTGTTCTGAAGCTGTTCAAGCAGGAACCTATGAAAAGGATGAAAGAAGATGCTCAGGTGACCATCCGCAAGCCTAATTGGTGGATGACAGAGGGCAACGGATCCTTACAGCTCACCCAAAACTACATATCGGACAACTGGTATAAGGGTGGGGAAAGCACTGTTGCGGTATTGGGCACCCTGCAACTCAAGGCCAACTATAACGACCGTGAGAAGATACAATGGGAGAACCTGTTGGATGCCAAACTGGGATTTTCCTCCGCGCCATCAGACACCTGCCATAAGTATCTGGTCAATACCGATCAGCTCCGTCTTTACAGCAAACTGGGCGTGCAGGCGGCTCATAACTGGTATTATACAGTCACAACGGAAATCAAGACCCAGTTTTGCCACAGTTACAAAACGAACGAAGAGACAATGATTTCAGCCTTTCTGGCCCCTGTAGACTGGTCGGCCAGTATCGGTATGGACTATAAATTAAATAAGGAGAAAATTACGTTGTCTGTCGTGATGGCACCTTTGACGTGGACGATGCGTTATGTAGGCAACAGCAAGGTGGACGAGACGAGTTTCGGCCTCGAAGCCGGCAAGTCTGTGCTCCACAATTGGGGCTCGAAGATCCAGCCGACCCTTTCCTGGAAAATCACCCCATCGATCACTTTTGATTCCCGGTTGGAATACCTGACGAGTTATGAGTGGGTGCGCGTCGAATGGGAAAACACCTTCAATTTTGTGCTGAACAGGTATCTCTCCACCAAATTGTATATCCATGCCCGTTATGATGACAGTGCCGCTCCCACAACAGGTGACAGCTATTTCCAGATCAAGGAATTGCTAAGTTTTGGTATCAACTATGCCTGGTAAAGCGTGTAAATAGGCTCTATGGTGGCGTTTTCATCTCCTTATTTTGAATAAAATGGAAACTATATGCTTGTTTATTTGGAATAAATGCCTATCTTTGCCTACAGAATAAATGCTTGTGAAAAATGAAAAAGCGAGTTGTTATATTATTCACCTGTCTTTTGGTGTGGGCATCTTCCCTTTTTGCTCAAGATGTCCCAGTGGGTGTCATTGTTGCCTTTAAGAAAGGAAACTCGCAAGGATTAGACAGGTATATGGGCGATAAAATCGATCTGATCATTCAAGACCGTTCGTCGAACGCAGACAAGCAAGGGGCAATGAAAGAAATCAACGTTTTTTTTTCAACCAATAAGGTGAACGGCTTTGATGTGAATCATCAAGGGAAACGGGACGAGTCGAGCTTTATTGTCGGTACGCTGAAAACTGCGAATGGAATGTTTCGGGTGAATTGCTTTTTCAGGAGAGTGCAAAATAAATATGTTATACATCAAATAAGGATTGATAAGACAAATGAATAAAGAACAAGAATTAATAGACAGGCTGATAGACTTGGCTTTTGCAGAAGATATAGGTGATGGAGACCATACCACCCTTTCCTGTATTCCTGCCACGGCTATGGGAAAATCCAAGCTTCTCATCAAGGAGGCGGGCATATTGGCAGGTATCGAGGTTGCCAAAGAGGTGTTCCGCCGCTTTGACCCGGCACTAAAAGTGGAAGTGTTCATCAATGATGGGGCAGAGGTGAATCCTGGCGATGTGCCGATGATTGTGGAAGGCAAGATCCAGTCTCTGCTTCAGACAGAACGGCTGATGCTGAACATCATGCAACGCATGAGCGGCATTGCCACCATGACCCATAAATATGCTGGACAATTGAAGGGGACGCACACCCGTGTGTTGGATACACGCAAGACCACTCCCGGCATGCGCATTTTAGAGAAAATGGCTGTTAAAATAGGGGGAGGTGTCAATCACCGCATAGGCTTGTTTGACATGATCTTGCTGAAAGACAACCATGTGGATTTTGCGGGAGGCATTGAGAAAGCGATTACGTGCGCTAAAGAGTATTGCAAGGAAAAAGGAAAAGACTTGCAGATCGAAATAGAAGTGCGGAACCTAGATGAATTGCAACAAGTGTTGAAGGTGGGTGGAGTGAATCGAATCATGTTTGATAACTTCACTCCCGCATTGACCAAAAAAGCCGTAGAGATGGTTGCAGGCCGCTATGAGACGGAGTCTTCGGGGGGCATCACATTTGAGACATTGCGTGACTATGCGGAATGCGGCGTAGATTTCATTTCGGTGGGTGCGCTCACACATTCAGTGAAAGGATTGGACATGAGTTTCAAGGCTTGCTGAACGAAAAAGTGAATTTAGTTTTTAGCCATAAATTTTGCGCGGATTGCACAAGTGATTTGTGTGGTTCGCGCTTCATTTATGAATGAAAGAGAGGAGCTGAATGTTAAAACGGCATTCGTCATCCGTGTTTATTAACTTCTTTTAAGCTTTCGGCTTGCAGCATTTGGAGATGTCGTTCGTCTCTATTCACGAGCGACGTATAGAAGTCGTCCGAATATAAAAATAATAGCATAGATTTTGGAAACAGAAGTAGAATTGGTAGAAGGATGTAGGGCGGGAGAGGAAACCGCGCAAAAGGCATTGTACATGCTTTATGCCAGACAGATGTTGAGTGTATGCTATCGGTATACGGGCGATTTGGACGTGGCTCATGATGTGTTGCACGATGGATTTATCAAGATCTTTACCCATTTCTCTTTTCGGGGAGAATGTTCGCTGACAACTTGGGTGACACGGGTAATGGTCACACAAGCCATTGATTATTTGCGAAGACAAAAACATATCAGTCGGCTGATGGTGACAGAAGAACAACTGCCCGATGTGGTGGATGAGGATACGGTAGCCGAGGCGGGCTGGCAGTTGTCTGAAGAGACATTGATGCAGTTTGTGGCTGAGTTGCCGGAAGGATGCCGGACAGTGTTCAACCTGTTTGTGTTCGAGGAAAAGTCCCATAAGGAAATAGCCGAGCTGCTGCATATCAAGGAGCATTCGTCTACGTCGCAATTACATCGCGCAAAATGTATTTTAGCAAAACGGATAAAAGAATATGTCGAACATGAAAGATGAAAGTAAATTGGCTCGTCTCTTCCGTACTCGTTTGGAACATGCAAGCATGGATGTGCGGGAAGGTTTTTGGGAGGAGCTGCGGAAGGATTTGCCGCCGGCACCTTCTGCCGGCAAGAAGTCTTCCCGCATGGTGGCTTTTCGGCGGATGATGGCTGCCGCATCTGTAGTGCTGGTCTTAGGAATCGCTTCAGCTGTGTTTTGGCATTTTTCTTCTCTGATAGAGGTGGAAAAAGATGCGGCATCTGTCCATTTGGACAGGAAGGCAGAGCGGTTTGATTGGGCAACAGACCGCCTACAGGAGTCTGTGGAAGCGCGGCATACAGCTTCTTCTTTAATGGCACAAGAGCAATCCGTCCGGCCGGTCGCTGAAGGAGGGCGAAAAACTTTGGTCTCTTCTTCTGGAGAAGAAAATACCATGTCTATCCATGTCTCTATCACTATTCACCAGCAACGGTCGCACCAGCGTCATGCTCAGGAGCACCATCGTTTTTTCCCTGGCTGGACGGGCTATTATAACGGGAACATGTTTCCTCAAGCTTCGCATAGGCAAATCTTGCCCGACTCTTCGGAAAATACGGACTTTTCTTCGGATGCGGCAGCAGCTGAGGAGGAGAACAAAAACACTCGTTGGGCTTGGCAAGTGGCTATGGGAACTTCCTTGCCCAAAGGGGATTGCCAGATGCCCGTCCGTTTGGCTGCTACGGTTGAACGCAAGCTGGGCAAACGGGTGGGGTTGGAAACCGGATTGCAATATAGCTATATGCCAATGAAAGGCGAGACAGATCTTCATGCATTGGCTGTGCCTCTCAAACTGAATGTCCTTTTGGCAAACACCCCTCGGCTTGACTTTTATGCCATGGTCGGAGGAACGGCGGAAAAAACATTGAATGCCAGTTTCCGGGAAGATCCGATCTGCCTTTCTGCACAGGCTGGGGTGGGAGTGCGCTATCGGTTGAATGACCGTTTTGCTTTGTTTGCCGAGCCTTCTGTCTCTCATTGTTTTGACACGGATACGGAGATGCCGAGCTTGCGCACTGAACGGGCCACCAATATGAACTTGTTATGTGGAGTGCGCATGACTTACTGAATCACAAATAATAAAATACAACACAAAGAGTATGAACGCATTGATACGTAAAATGGGCTTGTGGGGACAGATGCTGGTGTTTGCATGCCTGATGATGGCAGCCATGTCTGCTTGTAGTGAGGAAAGTCTGGATGTTGACAATCCGGATGTGGAGATTTTTGTAAAACAGCTAAAAATGGGGAAGTACGACATGAAAAATCAAAACGGGATCAGCCTTATGCCCAAGTTCACTACGGACGATATCGGCAATTTGTTAGAGTATGCTGACGATCTTTCTGTCATACCTGCTTTTCCGTTGGCTACGGTCTCTTATTCGGCTGGTGGAAAGCTCAGGCTGGGTGAATGCATATTATGGACGGTGGAGACAATCCGGCTGGGACATCCGGCTTCGATGGGGTGTAAGATGGTGCATGTGGATGCCGAAGATTATGAAGGCATTTATTTCCTGAGTGATGAAGAACTGCTTGAAGCCGTCGACTGTTATCGGCGCTGGTGGGATAACCGGAAATATCCGCATACAGTTTGGACAATTGATCCTTGTTGGGATGAACCATTATGTGGAAGCGGGTACATGTGGTGGTAAGTTTTTGATTCCTTTATTTTTTAAAGCGGTTATTCATGAAGCGTGCGTGGTTTCTTGGAGGGATGGTGTGTGCGTCTGTGGTGTCGGTATGTGCGCAAGAGGCTGTTTGGACAGCAGAAGACTCTCTGCGTTTGCAACAGATGCTGAAAGGCGAAGGAGAGGTGGAATTAAACCAGGAAGCCTTGGAGGAGTTTCGTAGGCAAACTTTTTTGGAAGAAGAACCGCAAATGTCAGAAGAAAAGCCTTGGATGGAATTTGATGAGACTTTGCCTGTTTTGCCGGGTATGCCTCCCAAACCAAAGTTTATGATGACCTTACGCCCGTACACACCTACTACACCTTATAATTGGGATCCGGTGCGTCAAGAGAAAATAGACATAGACAAGGCTTTGAGAGGAACTTTTTCTCATCTGACGGAATTGAAAATACCAACAGATTGGGCTGAAAATCCGTTGGATGCCGGACCGCGAAAGACGGTGGAGCAAATTGAAGCCACTGGCCTGCGTTATCGGATGACGGAACGTGCCAACGGCATGGTTGTCGGCAGCTGGCAACCGGCTTCTGGAGGCGGGAGTCTTGACATGATGCGGATATTCACCCGTGATTTCTGGAGTTTCCGAAAACGAAAACGCCGGGCGAAAACGCTCGAAGTCATACAGGCGTATGGTGATTCGTTGACGTTGCGGAATGATCGGGGAAAGTAAGCTCTGCGAAAGCCTGATGAATATGTTTTGAGCTTGGCTGACAGATCCTTTAGAAATTTGCAAGCCAATTTTGTCTTTGCTATAATTCTGTTTTTGAAATTGTCTTGATTCTTGTTATCTCTACAGAAAACGTTTTCTTTATTCTGCCGGTGCAGAATCCCGCAGATTATATTTATATTTGCGCGATATTTAAAGAAAAAAAGAAAATGAGATCAATAAAGACCTTTTTTTTATCCCTTTTGTTGTTTGGTGTGATGGGGCAAGCGCAGGCGCAGACACAGACGGGGGACTCTCTTTTTTCGCCTCCTTTTGATTTTCCGATCGTGTTCAGTGGAAACTTTGGAGAAATACGCGCCAACCACTTTCATGGGGGATTGGATTTTAAGACAGGCGGCACTACAGGTAAACCAGTACATGCGCTCAGGAACGGGTATATTTCGCGCATTCGTGTCACCCATGGATCAGGTTATGTGTTGAATGTAACCTACGACAACGGCTACACTACGATATGCCGCCATCTGGAGGCTTTCATGGGAGACATCGCCCGTAGGGTGAGAGATTTGCAATACGCACAGGAAAGCTGGGAGGTAGACATTACTCCCGCTCCGGAAGAATATCCTGTATGTACAGGGCAAGTTATTGCGATAAGCGGCAATACGGGCTATTCCTTCGGTCCTCACCTTCACTTGGATGTATTGCGGACACAAACGGAAGAATATGTGGACCCTATGCCTTTCTTTCGCGGGAAGGTGAAGGATCACACTCCCCCACGCGCTCTGGGATTCATGTTGTTTCCACAAGCCGGCAAGGGGGTTGTGTGCGGCAAGCAGGAACGCCAATCATTTCCATTGCGCCCTTCTAAGCCGGTTACGGCATGGGGAGAGATCGGTGTCGGCATCCGTGCATACGACCATATGGAAGGAGCGCATAACCGTTACGGAGTCCATACCGTCATTTTGGAAGTGGACAGCCAAGAGGTGTTTCGCAGTATTGTAGATCGTTTTTTCTATCAGGAAAACCGCTATATCAATTCCTGGACACAAGGTCAATACATGAAATCTTTTATCGAACCCGGCAATCGCTTGCGCATGCTTCACGCCTCGAACGGAAACCGTGGTCTGGTGACCATCGACCAAGAACGCTCCTATCGTTTTGTCTACACCTTGGAAGATGCTTTCGGCAACCGGTCGCAGGTGAGCTTTACCATACATGGGAAACGCATGGACATTCCCCAAGTGGACCATCGGGAGAAATACATATTCCGTTGGAACCAGGCAAACTATCTGCAAGAGCCGGGATTGTCTTTGCTATTGCCCCGTGGAGTGTTGTATGATGATGTATATCTCAACTACCAGATGAAAGGGGAAAAGGATGGCATTTCCTACACATACCAGTTGCACGATGAACGAGTTGCCTTGCATAAACCTTGTGGAATGCGGATCGGCCTGCGTCATCGTCCTGTGGCTGACTCCACTAAATATTATGTGGCCCGTTTGAACAGTCGCGGACGAAAAGTGTGTGTGGGTGGATTCTATCGCAAAGGTTGGATGGAAGTGCGTATCGGTGAGCTTGGCACTTATACTGTGGCGGTCGATACCGTTCCTCCCGTGCTTACTCCGGTTAATCCGGCCAGTTGGGGCAGGAGAGGGCGCATTGTGTTTCGGGCGCGTGATAAAGAGACAGGAATCCGTTCTTATCGGGGAACCATTGACGGACAATATGCTCTGTTTGGCAAGCCCAATTCCATCAACGGCAATCTGGTTTGCGTTCTCGATCCAGAACGTGTGAAACGGGGGCAAAAACATCTGTTGGAACTTACCGTGACAGATGGTTGTGGAAATCAGACCACAGTACGCCGTGAGTTTGTTTGGTAGATTCCTTGTAATGTGTTATCTTTGTGGGCACTCATATTAAGTTCAACCTATAATATATTTGATAAACATGAAACGTTTGATCACCTTCCTCTCTTTGGCAATGGCGTGTGTACTTCACGTACCGGCTTGCACCAATTTGATTGTGGGCAAAAATGCTTCGGCTGACGGTTCCACAATTGTTTCTTATTCAGCCGATTCATACGGATTGTTCGGCGAGCTGTACCATTATCCGGCAGGTACGTACAAGAAAGGCACGCTGATGAACATCTATGAATGGGATACCGGCAAATATCTGGGTCAGATAGAACAGGCCCGTCAGACTTACAACGTCATAGGAAACATGAATGAGTTTCAAGTAACCATCGGTGAGACCACCTTCGGAGGACGGCCTGAACTGGTAGACACTACGGGCGTGATTGACTATGGAAGTTTGATCTATCTGGGTCTCCAGCGCTCTCGCACCGCTCGTGAAGCCATTCGCATTATGACAGACTTGGTGGAAGAATACGGTTACTACAGCAGTGGTGAATCCTTTACCATCGCCGATCCCAATGAAGTATGGATCATGGAAATGATCGGTAAAGGTCCCGGTGTGAGGGGAGCTGTCTGGGTAGCAGTCCGAGTGCCCGATGATTGCATTTCCGCTCATGCTAACCAGAGCCGCATCAGGCAGTTTGATATGGGCGATAAGGAAAACTGCATCTATTCTCCCGATGTCATTTCATTTGCCCGCGAGAAGGGA
Organism: uncultured Bacteroides sp.; assembly: GCA_944322335.1. Lineage (GTDB taxonomy): Bacteria > Bacteroidota > Bacteroidia > Bacteroidales > Bacteroidaceae > Bacteroides. The sequence continues at coordinate 26,933 of CALUOU010000008.1, read as the reverse complement.
TATTTCACGGGCGTGAACAAAGACTTCAGTTTTGCAGATGCGTATTCTCCCAATGATTTCGGGATGTTACGCTACTGCGAAGCCCGTGTCTGGAGCTTCTTCAACATGTTCACCGACCGTGGGGAAGAATTTCTGCCTTATATAAAAGGTGAGAGCAGCACTCCCATGCCTCTTTATGTGAAGCCGAACCGTAAAATCTCTGTGCAGGACATTAAGAATGCCATGCGTGATCATTATGAAGGGACTCCACTTGATTTGAGCCAAGACTTTGGAGCAGGTCCTTATCACACTCCCTACCGCCTTTCCCCCTTGGATTTTGAGGTGGATGGACAGAAGTACTTCAACGAACGTCCCATATCGACCCAACAAACAGGTTTTGTCTTTGTTGCGCAGATGCGCAATGACCTTCCCGATGCAGTGGGTGGTGTCTTGTGGTTTGGAGTGGACGATGCCAATATGACGGTCTTCACTCCTGTCTATTGTTGCGCAGATGAGGTTCCCGTGTGCTACAGCCGGGTAGACGGAGCTGATTACATCACTTTCTCTTGGAATTCCTCTTTCTGGATATTCAATTGGGTAGCCAATATGGTTTATCCCCGTTACGACTTGATGATCGGTGATGTGCGCACTCTTCAAAAGGAAATCGAGCAAACCTTTAACGCCGCACAGGAAGGAATCGAAAACGCCGCGCTCAAACTGATGCCCGTTGATCCGGCGGCAGCACGCAGACTGCTCACAAAATACACCGTTATGACTGCTCAGAGCACACATGATGCTTGGAAGCGCCTTGGTGAGTTTTTGGTCGTGAAATACAACGATGGAGTGGTGAGACGCATGAAAGACGGTAAGTTTGAACGCAACTCTATCGGTCAGCCGGCCGGGGTGATACGCCCTGGCTATCCCAAGGATTTCTTGAAGGAATACGTAAAACAGACGGGAAACCGTTATAAAATGCCGGAATAGTTTGTCGGTTCGTTTTATCTTTTTATCTTTGTGCCGAAATGTGTTTGTAAGTTAATGGTTTCAGAGATCTACATATGGAAGGATCAAAGAGCTAAAAACGGAGCTTAAAAACTTAATTTAAACAATACCAGTATGGAAAATCAAGATTTGATTAAACAAGTGACAGCGAAAGCTGAAAAGTGGTTGACACCTGCCTATGATGCAGAGACTCAGGCTGAAGTGCGCCGCATGTTGGAAAACGAAGACAAGACAGAGCTGATAGACAGCTTCTACAAGGATCTGGAATTTGGAACGGGAGGTCTGCGTGGCATTATGGGTGCCGGCAGCAACCGTATGAACATCTATACAGTAGGTGCCGCTACACAGGGGTTGGCCAATTACCTGAACAAATGTTTTGCCGGACATGGGCAAATCTCAGTGGTTGTGGGTCATGACTGCCGCAACAACAGCCGTAAGTTTGCTGAAATCTCAGCTGAAATCTTCTCGGCCAATGGTATCAAAGTCTATCTGTTTGATGATTTGCGCCCTACGCCTGAAGTATCCTTTGCTATCCGTCACTTGGGCTGTCAAAGCGGTATTAATATTACCGCAAGCCATAATCCTCGTGAATACAATGGTTATAAGGCTTATTGGGAAGATGGCGCTCAGGTGCTTGCTCCCCATGACACGGGCATCATAGAGGAAGTCAATAAGGTGACTGTGGACGATATTAAATTTGACGGCAACAAGGATCTGATTCAGATTATTGGTGAAGATGTGGATAAGGTTTATCTCGAAAAGGTTCATTCCATCTCTATCGATCCGGAAGTTATCCGCCGTCAAAAGGATCTTTGCATTGTCTACACTCCGCTTCATGGAGCGGGCCGTACTCTCATTCCCTGGTCATTGAAAGTATGGGGCTTTGAAAATGTGCACTGTGTGCCCGAACAAATGGTGAAAGATGGCAATTTCCCCACAGTTGTATCTCCCAATCCGGAATATGCCGAAGCCCTTACCTTGGCTGTCAACTTGGCTAAGCAGATCAATGCGGACATTGTAATGGCCAGTGACCCTGATGCTGATCGTGTGGGAATGGCTTGCAAGAACGACAAGGGAGAATGGGTGCTTATTAACGGAAACCAGACTTGCCTCATCTTCCTTTACTATATCATCAAGAACCGGATAGCGACCGGCAAGATGAAGCCTTCTGATTTTATTGTAAAAACCATTGTGACAACAGACCTGATCAAGGCTGTGGCCGAGAAAAACCACATCGAAATGCTTGACTGCTACACGGGTTTCAAATGGATTGCCCGTGAAATACGTTTGCGTGAGGGCAAACAGCAGTATATCGGTGGTGGTGAGGAAAGTTACGGCTTCTTGGCAGAAGACTTTGTGCGTGACAAGGATGCCGTATCCGCTTGCTCTCTCTTGGCTGAAATCTGTGCATGGGCTAAAGACCAAGGCAAGACGTTGTATGATGTGTTGATGGAAATCTATGTGGAATATGGTTTCTCTAAGGAAACCACAGTCAATGTGGTAAAGCCGGGCAAGAGTGGTGCGGAAGAGATCAAAGCCATGATGGATAATTTCCGTGCCAATCCTCCCAAGGAAATCGGCGGTTCGCCTGTAGCGCTTGTCAAAGACTATAAGACACTGAAAGCTACTGATGCCGAGGGTAAGGTTACTGACTTGGAGATGCCTGAAACGAGCAATGTGCTCCAATACTTCACTCAAGATGGTACGAAAATTTCCGTACGTCCTTCAGGCACAGAGCCGAAGATCAAATTCTATATTGAGGTGAAAGGCACGATGGGATGTGCTAAGTGCTATCTCAATGCCGTTGCCGAAGCTGAGTCAAAGATAGAAGCTGTGCGTAAATCGCTCGGAATCTGATATTGATAAGTTCTTTTAAGAGGCTGACTCAAAATAAAATTGAGCCAGCCTCTTTGTGTATGCTCGGCAAGGTCATTCTCTATAAGAGGAGATTATGTCCTGCGATTGAATAATGGTCTATCCGTGCCAATTCCTTACATGGGGTGGTAATCTTTGGCCAGTCCTCCTTCACTGGTTTCTTTATAGAGTGAAGGAAGGTCGTTGCCTGTCTCTTTCATCACTTCTACTACCTTGTCGAAAGACACGCGGTGCATTCCATCGGTGAATGAAGAATAAAGGTTGGCATCCAAAGCTCTGGCAGCAGCATAGGCATTTCGTTCGATGCAAGGAATCTGTACAAGTCCGCAAACTGGATCACAAGTCATGCCTAAATGATGTTCAAGACTCATCTCGGCAGCATATTCAATTTGTGTGGGAGTGCCTCCAAACAGTTGGTTGGCGGCAGCCGAAGCCATGGAGCAAGCCACGCCTACTTCCGCTTGACATCCGGCTTCCGCACCGGAAATAGAAGCGTTTTGCTTGACAATGTTCCCCACTAGCCCGGCAGTGGCAAGGGCACGCAAGATCCGTTTGTCGCTGAAGTTGCGGCTCATGGCCAAGTGGTAGAGCACAGCTGGCACCACGCCGCAAGATCCGCAAGTGGGTGCCGTGACAATGACACCGCCAGAAGCGTTTTCTTCACTGACTGCCAGTGCGTATGCAAACACAAGGCCGCGTGATTGGAGGGATTGCTTATAACCGCTGGCGCGTATATAATAAGAATAAGCTTTGCGCCGTAAATTCAATGGTCCCGGCAGAACTCCTTCATTGTCTAAACCGCGAAGTACGGCTGCTTTCATGGTTTTCCACACCTCATTCAGGTAATCCCAGATATCACTATCTTCACGTTCCTTCACATATTCCCAATAGCATTTCCCTGTATGTTCGCACCATTGCAAGATCTCTGTCATGTGGTTCATTTCATAGATCTCTGGTGTATTAATGGAGTTGTTTCCATTCCCTTCTTCGGCTAAGGCTCCGCCTCCTATACTGAACACTGTCCATTCATCTGTCTTGTTTCCACAAGCGTCGAGCGAGACGAATTTCATGCCGTTGGGGTGGAAGGGCAGGAAAATTTTTGGTTCCCATAAGATTTTGACGGGTGCTACCGGTTGCAGAGTTTCACAGATGGCCACATTGGTCATGTGGCCTTTGCCTGTGGCTGCCAGACTCCCATAGAGAGTCACTTCAAAAGAAGCTGCTTCAGGGTGTCGCATCAAAAAGATTTCAGCTGCTTTACGAGGCCCCATGGTATGGCTGCTTGAGGGACCTGTGCCAATCCGATAAAGTTCTTTGAGAGATTTCATATTGATGTACCTTGATGAATTTAAAACTTAGTTATCGAAAAGAATGTGAGTGCTTTTTGAGTTTTTTATGGTCAGGCAAAAATGGCTTTCAAACCATTTCTTTCACAAAAAATCCACCACTGTGATTCCTGCTCCTCCAAACTGCACATGCTCATCTTTAAAACTTTTTACGCTTGGAACTGTTTGCAGGTATTGTCGAATGAGTGTACGAAGGATTCCTGTACCTGTGCCATGGAGGATGCGAACGCGGCGACATCCCACTAAGATGGCATCGTCTATGAAATACGTAACAGCTTGAATGGCTTCATCGCCCCGCATGCCCCTCACATCAATATCCTGCTTGAAATGTAATTTCTTTTCGTGCATGCTGTCTTGTGTTTGGGTGCTGATGAAAGAAGGTGCGTTCAGCTTGTTCTCACTCCCGTAAGGACGCGCGTTTGTCGTTTCCAGCCGATCGGCAGACACAGTTGTCTTCAGGCTTCCGAAAGCCACAGTGGCTTGCTTCCCGTTCAATTCGAGCAATTCGCCCACAGTAGTTTGCCCCTTGATGCGTACCGCACATCCGGGCTGGAGGGGCGGACGTTGAGGCGCGGCGGGTTGCGCCTCGTTTGTCTTCTCTGTCTTTTGTGCTTTCCGTTGTTGTTTGCGTTCTTGCTTCTGCCTCAGGCTCTCCATCTTGCGCGCTATTTTGTTCTCTTCTTCCTGTTGAGAGATTTGTTCCAATGAAGTCCGGAAATCACTTAACTCCTGTCTGGCTTGGCGTGTCCGTTCCTTTTCCGCCTGTGCTTCCTTGATGGTACGTATGGTGTTTTCGATGCGGGCATTGGCTTCCTGCATCATCCGTTCGGCCTCCTCCTTGGCATGCCTGATAATTTCTTTACGGGAGCTTTGTAGCTCTTCCATTTCACGCTGGTAGCGGCTCATCAGCTCTTCCATTTGTTTCTCACGTTGTCGGATGCTTTGCCGTTTGTTTTCCCAATAACGCTTGTCACGTACAATGTCCTGCAAATATTTGTCGGCACTAATATATTCGCTTCCTACGATGGCCGATGCGTCCGCAATGATGTCTTCGGGCAATCCGATCTTCCGCGCGATTTCCACGGCAAACGAACTGCCAGGCTGTCCGATCTGTAACTGGAAGAGGGCTTGCATCAGGTGGCGGTCGTAGAGCATGGCTCCGTTGACAACACCTTCGTGGTCTTCGGCAAAGTGTTTAAGGTTTTGGTAATGGGTAGTGATTACGCCGAATGTACCTTTCTGGTTTAATCGTTTAAGCACGGCTTCCGCGATGGCACCACCGATTTGCGGCTCTGTCCCTCCTCCGAATTCATCAATCAGGATAAGACTTCTTTCGTTACATTGTTTCATCATGACTTTCATGTTGGTCAGGTGCGAAGAGTAAGTGCTCAGGTCGTCTTCGATGGATTGCTCATCACCGATGTCAATGAAAATGCTGTCGAAAATCCCCATTTTGCTTCCTTCGCGCATGGGTACCAGCAAACCGCATTGCAGCATATATTGCAGGAGCCCTACTGTTTTCAGGCAAACTGATTTGCCTCCCGCATTAGGGCCTGAAATCAGCAGGATGCGTTGCTGTTGGTTGAGCGTGATGTCCAACGGGACAACCTTCTTGCCATGTTTTGCCAGGGAGAGCTGCAGGAGAGGGTGGATAGCCTCAATCCAATCAATGACGGGACGATTGTCCACATTAGGCTTTAAAGCTTCTGTCTGCTCGGCCAAAAGCGCTTTGGCACGGATAAAATCGATTTCAGCCAGAAAGTCATATGAAAGTAAAATATCTGAGATGTCAGGGCGGAGCTTATTGGAAAATTCGATTAGGATCCGGATGATCTCCCTTCGTTCGTCTGCCTCCAGTTCCCGGATGCGGTTATTGGCTTCCACCACTTCGGCAGGCTCTATGAAAACTGTTTTTCCGCTCGCCGATTCATCGTGTACGATACCTTTGATTTTTCGTTTCAAGGCTGGAGCCACAGGGATCACCAGCCGTCCGTCGCGCATGGTTGGTGAGACATCTTTGTCTACCACTCCTTCTGACTGGGCATTTCGCAGGATGTTGTTGAGCGAGCGTGAGATACTTCCCATCGTGGTGGAAAGTTCCCGTCGGATACGTGCCAGCTCAGGTGAAGCATTATCTTTCATTTTTCCGTATGGTGACAAGATGCTGTTCATTTCCCGGATGAGTTGCGGAAACACCGTGATATCTCCGGCCAGTCTTTTTAAACAGGGATAAGGCGAGATCCCATCATCGGTATCTTTATCAGTCTGCAGGAGGAAGCGGACGATGTCGCGAATGGTTTCCAGCGAGCGTCGCAGGTCGAAAAGTTCCTGTTCGTCCAGATACATGCCTTCTACACGGATTCGCTTCAAGGAAGGTCGCACATCGAAAAAAAATTGAGCGGGAAACTGATCGGCTTCCTGCAAAATGCGTACGAATTCAGCAGTCTGGTTCAGCCATTCGTCAATATCACTGAAACGATCCGAAAAAGTCATATCGGTCACTCGTTCTTCTCCCAATCGGCTCAAACATTTTTCAGTCAGCAATTGCCGTATTTGGTCGAATCCTATTTTTTGTTCAAAATTTCGCGGGTATATCATGTGGGTTCTTATCAATTTTCAGGCAAAGTTACGATTAATATCTGAAATGAGAAACAAGGGAAGGAGAGAAAGATTTGATAATCCATGCGGAATAACTCCCCTAATGTGACAGCTTCTGTGTATTTTTCAGTTTTAATAACCTATTAAATATCAGACATTCATTATGGCATCATTCAAACTGAAATTTCGCCCTTCTACCACTCATGACAAGGCTGGCACCTTGTATTTCCAAGTGATTCACCGCAGAAGCACGAGAACGATTTGCACCGATTACCATATCATGCCCAAAGAATGGGACGGAAAAGTTTCGTTTCTGCATATCGGCGGAACGCCTGCTCGTCAAGCCGAGTTGCAATTGATCGTCTCGAAGATTCAATGGGATACCAAGCAGCTTACCGCTCTCATTACCGAACGGGAATTGGCAATGGTGGAATATACCGTAGATGATATCGTGTCGGCGTTCCGAAGGCTTCCCCAATGCCAGACCTGGTTTTGTTTCATACACAGCATGGTTGCGAAGAAGCTGCGTATTGGCCGTCACGGAACTGCCAAAACCTATCGCGATGCATTGGCGAGCTTCGTCCGTTTCCGTGGCGGTGAGGACATGACCATCGATATGTTGGATGCCGAGACCATCAGTCAGTATGAAGCTTGGTTGAAAGGGAAGGGAGTGAAGCGCAATTCATCATCTTGCTACATGCGTACCTTGCGCACGCTCTATCGCAAGGCGGTGGAAGCAGGGCTGGCCACTGACAAGGACATCTTCCGCTACGTGTTTACCGGTTTTACCAGAACTGCCAAACGTGCTATCCAATTGGACTCGGTCCGTGCCATCAGACAGCTCAACTTAATGGACGGATCTTCCCTTGCCTTTGCAAGGGACATGTTTATACTGTGCATTTACTTGCAAGGGATTTCCTTTGTGGACATGGCTTATCTGAAAAAGACGGATATAAAAAACAGACAACTGCAATACAGCCGAAAGAAGACCGGGCAGAGTTTGTCTATAAGCTGGGAACCTGCCATGCAGGAGATTGTAGACACCTACGCTCATTTGACTGTCGGAAGTCCGTATCTGTTGCCTATCATTATGAAACAGGATGGAACAGAACGTCGCCAATATGAACGTGCGGAGCATAGGATGAACCGCAATCTGAAGAAAATCGGCGAAATGGTAGGTTTGCAAGTGCCGCTTACCACGTATTGTGCCCGACATACGTGGGCTAGTGCTATGCGAGATTTGGGGACAGACCTGACTATTGTCAGCAAAGGCTTGGGGCATGAAAGCTTGAAAACTACGCAAATCTATCTTTCCACCATCGATACGGAGGGAGTGGTGAAAGCCAACCGTAAGATGATCAGCCAGATTTTGAAATGAGAGGAAACTGTCGCTTGTCAAATGCCAAGAAGCTGCCAAACGTGGGCTGCTTGACGGGCACCCCCAATATCAAAGCATGATGGCGCAAATGCCTAATCGATACCGACAAAACGTGCTTGCATCGGCCATCTACGATAGGCTAAAGGACACGACTGACAGATCGTATGGGTTGTCATGTATCGGTGGCCACATCAAAGCTAAAATATGTTTTATGACATAAAGATAGGATCTTTTATGAAAATATTGCGCGAAAAATTTGCCAACTAAAAACAAACTGATACCTTTACCGCGTTTTTCTTAAAAATAAATATAAATATCATGAGAACAACATTAAAAGCCTGTAAAGGTGCTTTGTTTTTTGCCACTTTAGTCTTGGGTGGTTGTATAAATGACATCTCTGAAGAGTCATCAGTTGGCAATGTTCCCATTCGTTTTGTGGCGGAGGTCAACAACGGCAAAACCGCTACCAGAGTGTTGGATACTTCTTTCGAAGAAGGAGATAAGATCGGTCTGTTCGCCTGTATCAATGGAGTGGGACTCGATGGTGAGCGTTACATCGACAATCTGTTGCTGGAATGCGAAGGCGGCAGCGATCTTCTTCCGAAAGAAAGTGTGTTTTATCCGCAAGGCGGATCCAGTCTGGATTTTGTGGCCTATTATCCATATCGGGAAGGAGCTTTGCAGGACGGAGGAACGATGATGGCCGTCTCGGTGAGTCAGGATCAGCGTGAACACAGCGCTTATTCGGAATCGGACTTTTTAGTCGCTTCTGAGGAGGGCGTGGCCAGCAGCAGCAACCCTGTCCCGCTGAATTTCAGGCACGCTTTGTCCAAATTGGAAATAACGCTTATCCCAGAAACTGAAGAGCAATTGGCCGAAATGTTGGAAGACAATCCGAAGGTTATAGCCTGCAATTTCTATACAGAAGCCATATACGACTTGAAGGAGTGTACTCTCAACAGCCTCTCTTCTCAAGCGGATATTATGGCCGCAGGCGATTGGCAAGAGTCGGACGGGAAACTGGTAGGTAAAAGAGTGATAGTTGTGCCACAGAGCGTGACCCCGGACGAGCAGTACATTTCCATCGAATGGCGAGGGCATATTTACACTTGTGCTATAGAAGCGTATGAATTGGTTTCCAATTCACAGCGCACGCTTCAGATTTCCATGTCTGCTGTAAATGATAACGAACTGTCAGGTGTGGCAGGAAGTGTCGAGGATTGGGGAGAGCCGACCATTCAGGATGAGACCGATGCCACTCTTGAGAACAAGGCTGTCCATCTGGCCTCCCTCTCTTTTGACGCTTCCGATATTTACCGTATTTATAGTGACGGTCAAGCGGTGGCTGAAATCTGTAAGGAATATCTGCTGACTGACAATGTAGCCTCCCGTGCCATTGTGGCTTATCCGATGAACGGACAGAAAGCAGACCTTACGCAAGGCGTTGTATTGGAACTTTTGGACGAGGCGGGGAACGTGCATGGCGGTAGTATTCGCTGGGATGAAGGGACGAAGCAACCTGTTTATCAGGAAGGCTCTTCAGAACCGTGGCGGAAGATTTATCTGACGGCGGACGGCGGCATTGTTCATGATAAGCCTGCGGATGCTCTTGCTGTCAGCGTGAGCGCATACGTGCTGAAAGACGGAAGAGACGGATCCAATACATATCCGTTGGTTAAGATCGGAACCCAATATTGGATGAAGGAGAACCTCAGGGCGAAGAGTTACAGGGATGGATCCGCGCTTTCCATGCAGACGGAACAGGGGGAAGGCATATCAGGCTATTACAAACCGGATGGAGAAGAGGTATATTTCTACAATGGGGAAGCCATTCTGGCGAACACGCTCGCTCCCCGTGGCTGGAGGATACCAACTACCGAAGACTGGGAAACTTTACGCGATTATGTGAATAATGATGCGAGCCTGATCCGTGCTGGTGACTGGGAAGCGCCGGACATAGAGGATCCCGTTTTACCTTGCTCCAACCTGACCGGCTTTGACGGATATCCTGTAGGCATGTGGCACAGAGGTGAATACTGGAACAGCACGAAGATGGTGGGGTATTGGACATTGGATAATGCCGGAACGGTAATTCCGGAAGAAACCGTATTCCTGATGGGGACGGTGAATGAGATCTACTGGAATTCGACCATTTCTTCCGCCGGGGATTTTTACAAGGCTCTTTCTGTCCGTTGCCTTAGGGACGATTGAAAAGAAGGTCGCTCTATAAAGGAATGCCTCCAAAATGATACGGCTACAACGTGTCACTTTGGAGGCTGGATTATTTTTCAGACACTGAATCATAGATTAATGTATAAAGGCAGTGGTAATTGGAGTTTGACTGATAGTGGCTGGTTATTAGACTATAATCCTTTTCTTTTTTCTCTTAAGATATGCCCAAAAACTTTTGTTTTGCGAATATTTCCCTAAAAAGTATTACCTTTGCCGTATTCAAAACAAGAAAAGCAATATGAGTACAATCATTTTAGGTATAGAATCATCGTGTGATGATACTTCTGCTGCAGTCGTCAAAGACGGTTATCTGCTTTCGAATGTGGTAGCCAGTCAGGCTGTACATGAAGCGTATGGCGGAGTGGTGCCGGAATTGGCGTCAAGAGCACACCAGCAAAACATTGTTCCGGTCGTCCATGAAGCGTTGAAACGGGCAGGAACAGCAAAAGAGGAACTGAGTGCTGTGGCTTTTACCAGAGGGCCGGGGTTAATGGGGTCTTTATTGGTAGGCGTTTCTTTTGCTAAAGGGTTTGCTCGTGCGTTGAACATTCCTATGATTGACGTTAACCACCTGACCGGGCATGTGTTGGCACATTTCATTAAAGTGGAAGGTGAGGAAAACGAGCAGCCTGATTTCCCTTTTCTGTGTCTGCTGGTTTCGGGAGGAAACTCACAAATCATCTTGGTCAAAGCTTATAACGACATGGAGATTTTGGGGCAAACGATAGACGATGCGGCGGGAGAGGCGATCGATAAATGCTCGAAAGTGATGGGGCTGGGTTATCCTGGAGGACCGATTATAGACAAGCTGGCACGGCAGGGGAATCCGAAGGCTTTTTCGTTCAGCAAGCCGCACATCTCCGGGCTGGACTATAGCTTCAGCGGCTTGAAGACTTCTTTCTTATATTCTCTCCGAAACTGGATGGAAGAGGATCCGGATTTCATCGAACACCACAAGAATGACTTGGCCGCCTCATTAGAAGCGACTATTGTAGATATCCTGATGGACAAATTACGGAAAGCGGCTAAACAGTATCATATTAAACAAGTGGCTGTAGCCGGAGGGGTGTCGGCCAACAACGGACTGCGCAACGCTTTTAGGGAACATGCTGAGAAGTATGGCTGGCAGATTTTCATTCCGAAGTTCAGCTATACGACAGACAATGCTGCCATGATTGCCATCACGGGATACTTTAAGTATCGGGATAAAGACTTTTGTCCCATGGAAGCACCGGCTTATTCACGGGTAACGTTGAACGGAAACTAAAAAGAAGTATCATGAAAATAGAAGAGGAAATCGGACAATTGCTTAAATCGAGAGGCTTGTTTCTGGCTACAGCGGAAAGCTGCACAGGAGGAGGTGTGGCCGCTCTCGTCACGTCCGTGCCTGGAAGTTCTGAATATTTCAAAGGCGGCTTAGTGGCTTATTCCAATGAAATCAAGGAGGCATTGCTTCATGTGTCTTCGGAAACCTTAAGAGAACATGGAGCGGTGAGCGAAGAAACAGTCACTGAGATGGCAAGGGGAGCCATGAAGGCTTTAAATGCTGACTGCGCCATTGCAACGTCTGGTATTGCCGGTCCGGGCGGTGGCACCGCAAAGAAACCCACTGGCACTATTTGGATAGCAGTTGCTTATAAAAACGAAATTGTTACCATGAAACAAGAAGGGGACGAAGGCCGGAGCCGGAATGTGCAAAGAGCCATTCAAAATGCTCTTTTTATGCTTTGCGATTGCTTGAAAGCGAGAAAAATGCTATGATACAATGAATTATTTTGAGAAATGTTTGTTTTATATCAATAAAAGTGCTTACTTTGCGCTCTGTTTGAAATAAGCATTGATCAAAACTATAAAAAAAAGATAGAAATGTCGAAGATTTGTCAAATTACCGGAAAGAAAGCCATGATTGGCAACAACGTCTCACACTCTAAGAGAAGAACTAAGCGGACGTTTGATGTGAACTTGTTTAGCAAGAAATTCTATTATGTAGAACAAGATTGTTGGATCAGCCTTCGCATTTGTGCTAACGGGTTGCGTGTGATTAATAAGAAAGGGCTGGACGCTGCGCTGACTGAAGCTGTGGCTAAAGGCTATTGTGATTGGAAAAGCATTAAAGTAATTGGCTAAAAAGTAGAGGAGAAATACTGACTATGGCAAAGAAAGCAAAAGGAAATAGAGTACAGGTGATTCTGGAATGCACAGAACACAAAGATAGTGGTATGCCGGGCACTTCGCGCTACATCACGACGAAGAACAGAAAAAACACTACTGAAAGATTGGAACTGAAGAAATACAATCCCATTCTGAAGAGAGTGACAATACATAAAGAGATCAAGTAATTATAAAGATAGATCAATATGGCAAAGAAAACAGTTGCGAGTTTGCATGAAGGTTCCAAGGAAGGACGTTCTTATACGAAAGTTATCAAAATGGTCAAGTCGCCTAAAACAGGTGCTTACATTTTTGACGAACAAATGGTTCCGAACGAAAAAGTACAAGACTTTTTTAAAAAATAAAAAGCATTTGATTGTTATAGAAAAATCCTCTCACCGGAAAGGTGGGAGGATTTTTTTTCGTAGTAGTATGCTCGGCACACGGCTCTTTCATTTAAACCTTATACCATAGGCATACGACCTGTTTTAAGTTCCGCAAATGCAGGTGCGGTTTGCGTGCCGAAGGTTGAAGAATCAGTATGACCGAGTTGTCGCACACGCATGTGCAAGACCTTGCATCAATGTATGCAAAATCTTGCATCAACGCATGCAAAACGGCCAGGCCGTTTAACGCTCGAGTGTTTCGCAAGCGAGGTCGCACTAGTCCTTGCAAAAGTGGCCGATTGAAGATATGTTTTTAAGTGAAAGAACCGTGTGCTCGGCATGAGTGTTTGCTCAGGAAATCATAGGTCGCCTGCCAAAGTATTATAGGATACTTTTTATTATTGCTTACTTAACCGATGAAGTTTGCTTGCTTTGCTGGTGAGGCTTAGTTTCACATTCTTATGAATGCTTTTACAACCGAGTTTTCCGATTCTACTACTTTAACTCCTAAAAAACTTAAAAACTTTAAAACTTTAAAACTTATAAATTCAGTTTTATTGTATCTTTGCAGTAAACATGAATAGGTTGCATTCTTTTAAGCTTGGTTTCCGTAGCTTCTCTGCTGCACTATTTTTGTGGTTTGCATCATCATACAAATATTTGAACTATGGGATTTTTTAGTTTTTTCTCAAAAGAAAAGAAAGAGAGCTTAGACAAAGGGCTGGCTAAGACAAAGGAAAGTGTGTTTGGCAAGATTGCCCGTGCTGTAGCTGGAAAATCAAAAGTGGACGACGAAGTTCTTGATAATCTGGAAGAAGTTCTGATTACCTCAGATGTGGGGGTGGATACGACTTTGAAGATTATCGACCGCATTCAGAAACGGGTGGCTACTGATAAATACATGAACGCGACAGAGTTGAATCACATTTTGCGGGATGAAATAGCCGCTCTGCTGACAGAAAATTATTCTGATGACGTGGATGACTTTGAAGCGCCTATTGTCCGGAAACCATATGTCATTATGGTCGTTGGAGTAAATGGAGTAGGCAAAACCACTACCATCGGGAAATTGGCCTACCAATTTAAGAAAGCTGGGAAATCCGTATATCTGGGAGCTGCAGATACCTTCAGGGCGGCAGCGGTGGAACAGCTGATGATTTGGGGAGAGAGGGTAGGCGTACCGGTTGTTAAACAAAAGATGGGGGCGGACCCCGCTTCTGTGGCTTATGACACGTTGAGCTCAGCCGTGGCCAATGGAGCGGATGTGGTCATTATTGATACGGCAGGACGGCTACACAACAAGGTCGGACTGATGAACGAATTGACAAAGATAAAAAATGTGATGAAGAAGGTTGTGCCGGATGCTCCTAACGAAGTTTTGCTGGTGCTCGATGGCTCTACCGGGCAAAATGCTTTTGAGCAAGCTAAACAATTTACTGTGGCTACCGAGGTGAATGCTATGGCTGTCACCAAATTGGACGGTACAGCCAAAGGAGGAGTGGTTATCGGCATTTCGGATCAGTTTAAGATACCTGTGAAATACATAGGAATCGGGGAAGGCATGGAAGATCTACAGGTATTCCGCAAGCAGGAATTTGTCAACTCTTTATTTGGAGATAACTGATGAGAAAGGGGACTGTCGATATTATAACCTTGGGATGTTCCAAAAATCTGGTTGATTCGGAACACCTGATGAGACAGCTGGAAGCCGAAGGCTATAAGGTCACGCACGACGCGGAACATCCGAAAGGAGAAATAGCCGTCATAAATACGTGTGGCTTCATTGGCGATGCCAAAGAGGAGTCGATCAACATGATTCTGGAATTTGCCCAAGCCAGGGAGGAAGGCACATTGAAGAGGTTATACGTCATGGGATGTCTGTCCGAACGCTATCTGAAAGACTTGTCTATCGAAATACCTCAGGTTGACAAATTCTACGGGAAATTCAATTGGAAAGAATTGCTTCACGATTTGGGCAAGAACTATCATGAAGAATTGCGTGTCGAGCGTACATTGACAACGCCACAACATTATGCTTACCTGAAAATATCGGAAGGATGTGACCGGCAATGTTCTTATTGCGCCATTCCTTTAATGACAGGACATCATGTGTCAAGACCGATGGAGGAAATATTGGACGAGGTGAGAAGCTTGACAAAACATGGCGTGAAGGAACTCCAGGTCATCGCTCAGGAACTGACTTATTATGGTGTGGATCTCTATAAGAAGCAAATGCTCCCTCAACTCATCGACCGGATGGCTGGAATAGAGGGTGTGGAATGGATTCGGTTGCATTATGCCTATCCGGCTCATTTTCCGGAAGATTTGTTTCAAGTGATGAAGAAGCACAAGAATGTCTGCCATTACATGGATATTGCCTTGCAGCATATCAGTGACAACATGTTGCAAAAGATGAGAAGGCATATCACGAAGGAAGAGACCTACAGACTGCTGGAGCGGTTCCGTCAGGAAATGCCGGACATTCATTTGCGCACAACGTTAATGGTGGGACACCCCGGTGAGACTGAAGCGGATTTTGAAGAGCTAAAGAAGTTTGTGCGGGAAATGAAATTTGAGAGGATGGGGGCTTTTGCCTATTCGGAGGAAGAAGGCACATATGCGGCCGCTCATTACGAAGACTCCGTCCCGGCAGAAGTGAAAGAAGAACGGCTGAACGAGCTGATGACCATCCAACAAACTATCTCTGCCGAACTGAACGCACAAAAAATAGGAAGAGAGATGAAAGTCATCATAGACCGGCTGGAAGGCGATTACTACATAGGACGCACTGAATATGATTCTCCGGAAGTAGATCCTGAGGTGCTGATAGAACGGACGAACGGAGATTTGAAAATCGGAGACTTTTATCAAGCAAAGATCATCCAATCGGATGATTATGATCTTTATGCGGAAATTGTATCATAAAAATCCGCATTTTATTGCGTATCTGAAAAAGATTTGCTAATATAGCGGACTGATTGATAAAATGCTTATATTTTGAACAACAAAGAATTTACTCTTGAATTGTCACGAAGGTTAGGTTATTCTATAAAAGAGACCTCGGAGCTGATGGCTTCCTTGTTGGCTGGCATGTCCCAACAATGGCAAGAAGGGAATGCTGTCTCCATTCAAGGCTTTGGGACGTTTGAAGTGAAAAAGAAAATGGAACGCATTTTTGTCAATCCGGTCACTAAATTGCGCTTGCTGATACCTCCTAAGTTGGTTCTGACCTATCGCCCCAGTGCTTTATTGAAGGAAAAGTTTAAATAAGTTTCCGACTTTATTTCTTGAAACAGATGCGGATATCCCAATAATTTCATAAGGTTATGAATGAGAAATTGAACATACAAGATTTGATAGAATGGTTGGCGGAACGACACGGAATGAGTCGGAAAAACGCCGATAGCTTCGTTAAAGAATTTTTTTCCTTGATCGAAGAATCATTGGAAAGGGATAAGTATGTGAAAATCAAAGGGCTGGGGACTTTCAAACTGATTGATGTGGAGAGCCGGGAAAGTGTGAAAGTCAATAGCGGAGAGCGTTTTGAAATTGAAGGTCACACCAAAGTGTCGTTCACACCAGAACAGCTCCTGAAAGACGCGGTCAACAGACCTTTTGCGCACTTTGAGGCGGTTCCTTTGAAAAACGAAGCACTGCTTGAAAACACACCGATAGAAGAAAGGGACGAGGAAGAAAAAGAGGGGGATGAGAAAGAAGAAAAAGCACAAGAAGATTTGCCAAACACTCCAACTGAATCAGATATGCTTTCCGGCGTTTCTGAGGAACCGAAACCGGAAGAAATATCAGATGATAAGGATGAAAAAGCGCAAGAAGATCTGCCAAACGACTTAACCGGACCGAAGTCAGAAGAAAACTTATATGAAAAAGCGGAAGAAGAGACTTCAGAATACGATGCTTCGGAAGAAGAAATGAAAGAGACAGAGTCGGCTTCCACAGAAAGAGAGCCGATCTCGGAAACGGATGAGCCGATGGAAACGGATAATCTTTCTGTAAATGAGGCTGCAGTTCCCCTTAATCAAGAGGAGCCTGATGAAAAGGCTGAAAACGAACCGAAGGTGGAAGGAGAAGCGGAAGAAGAGAAAGAAACAGATCCAGAGGATGGAGAAAAGACAGAAACTGTTGTTCCGGAAGAAGAACTGTTCGATGAAAAAAATATTCCTTTACAAGGGAAAGACAATACTATACGTTATTTCATCGGAATTGTCATTTTTATCATCATTTTGTGTGTAGCAGCTATCATCTACATTTATTATCCGGATTTATTGGACAAAAAACAGGACTATACTGAAGATAGGGAAATGATAAGCCAGCAGAAGAAAGATGCTGCAGAATCAGCCGAATACCTGAAACTGATAGACAGCTTGCTCACTGCGCGTGATTCCATAGATTTAGCCAGAGATAGCGCACAGAGGGTTGCTGAGGTGGATACAACTTGGCAAAAACAGCAAGCCGGCACTACTGCTCTACAGCAGCAGAAGGAAGCCCCAAAGCAGACTTCCTCTAAAGAGACAAAGAAACCGGCAAAGGCGGAACAGCCGGAGAAAACAGCGCATGAGTCTGCTGCCTATGTGCCGGATTCCACCAATTATATTATCGTCGGGACAGAAGCGGATTATACAATCAAAGCCGGAGAGACTTTGACGAGAGTCGCTTTACGTTTTTACGGTACCAAGGCTTTATATCCTTATATCGTGAAACATAATCCGGGAGTCATTAAGAATCCGAACAATGTGCCCTCAGGAACCCGAATACGCATTCCGAAACTGGAGAAAAAAGACTGAAGAACGCTCTTTTAGTTCTGTAAAATCATAAACTCTCTGAAAGTAAGTTTAATCTAAAGGTTTCGCATTGTTTTTTAATAAAAATTAGTTGGCATGGTTAATTTATTGCCGTACTTTTGAACGCGAATTAAAGAAACATATATATCAAGTTGAATCATTACTAAATTAAGAACTAAAAAACACAGATTTATGGCTAATATAGTAGACATTCGTGAACTGAACGAACGCATTGAGAAACAAAGCGCTTTTATAACCCATCTGACAACAGGGATGGATCAAGTCATTGTCGGACAAAAGCATCTAATAGAATCCTTGTTGATCGGTCTGCTGGCAGACGGACATGTGCTGTTGGAAGGTGTGCCTGGTCTGGCCAAGACATTAGCGATAAAAACGCTGGCATCTTTGATTGACGCACAGTACAGCCGTATTCAGTTTACTCCTGATTTGCTTCCTGCCGATGTGATCGGTACGATGATTTATAGTCAGAAAGATGAGTCTTTTTTGGTGAAAAAGGGACCTGTCTTTGCCAATTTTGTGTTGGCGGATGAAATCAACCGTGCTCCCGCCAAAGTGCAAAGCGCGTTGCTGGAAGCGATGCAGGAACGTCAGGTCACCATCGGCAAGGAGACGTTCGGTTTGCCGGAACCTTTCTTGGTGTTGGCAACCCAGAACCCTATCGAACAGGAAGGCACTTATCCGTTGCCGGAAGCGCAGGTGGACCGTTTTATGCTGAAAGTGGTGATAGACTACCCTAAACTGGAGGAAGAGAAACTGATTATCCGCCAAAACATTCAAGGGGAAAGACCTGTCATCCGCCCCATATTGAAAGCTGAGGAAATACTGGAAGCGCGTAAGATTGTGCGGGAAGTATACCTGGATGAAAAGATAGAAAAATATATTGTAGACATTGTATTTGCAACACGTTATCCTGAAAAATATGATTTGAAAGATCTGAAAGATATGATCGGCTTTGGCGGTTCTCCCCGTGCTTCCATCAATTTGGCTTTGGCGGCACGCAGCTACGCGTTTATCAAACGCAGAGGATATGTCATACCGGAAGATGTGCGTGCCGTTGCCCATGACGTGTTGCGCCACCGTATTGGACTGACCTATGAAGCGGAAGCCAGCAATCTGACATCAGACGAGATCGTCAGCAGAATCTTGAATAAGGTAGAAGTGCCTTGATGAACGTGGGAATGGCTTAACATATACGTGAATGGAGACCAGTGATTTATTAAAGAAAGTCCGTCAGATAGAGATAAAGACGCGGGGATTGTCCAACAATATCTTTGCTGGGCAATACCACTCGGCTTTCAAAGGAAGGGGTATGGCCTTTTCGGAAGTGCGTGAATATCAGTTTGGCGATGACATACGAGACATAGACTGGAACGTGACAGCCCGTTTTAACAAACCTTATATTAAGGTGTTTGAAGAAGAGCGGGAGCTGACCGTCATGTTGCTGATTGATGTGTCGGGAAGCTTGGAGTTTGGCACAGTCAGGCAAATGAAGAAAGATATGGTGACAGAGATAGCTGCAACGCTGGCTTTTTCCGCCATTCAAAACAACGATAAAATCGGAGTTATCTTTTTTTCAAATCAGATCGAGAAATTCATTCCTCCTAAAAAAGGGCGTAAGCACATCCTTTATATAATCCGTGAGCTGATAGATTTTCAAGCCAAAAGCCGGCGGACCAACATTCGTGCCGCACTGGAATATCTGACCAATGTGATGAAACGGCGATGTACGGCTTTCATCCTCTCAGACTTCATCGATCAGGAAAGTTTCAAAAATTCGCTGATGATAGCCAACCGGAAACATGATGTGGTGGCCATTCAAGTATATGACCGTAGGGTGGAAGAATTGCCTGCTATCGGATTGATGAAAATCAAGGATGCGGAAACCGGACACGAGCAATGGATTGATACCTCTTCACGTGCGGTGCGCCGCGCCCATCATGATTGGTGGGTAAGCAAGCAGACCGAATTGAATGAAACATTCACCAAAAGCAATGTAGATAATGTGTCAGTGCGTACGGATCAAGACTATGTCAAAGCATTGATGAATCTGTTCGCAAAACGAAATTAGTTCGGATGATGAAAAAGTTTTTATTTCTGATAATTCTCTTAGGAGCGACTGCTATCCAATCCTCTGGACAGACTGTAACAGTAGACGCCTCGATTGATTCCTTGCAGATTCTGATAGGTGAACAGGCCAAGATCACCTTGGAAGTATCGACCGATGCGGACAAACGCGCCTTTTTCCCCATCTATACAGATACGATTGTCAGGGGAGTGGAAATTGTAGATGTGGCAAAACCTGACACTCAATACTTGGATGACAAGAAAAGGCTGCTGATCAAACAGGAATATACCATCACTTCTTTTGACTCGGCACTTTACTATCTGCCGCCTATGGAAGTAATGGTGGACGGCACCGTTTATCGGTCAAAAGCGTTGGCTCTGAAAGTATATTCAGTACCTGTCCCTTTGGATCCAGAGCATCCGGAACAAATCTTCGGACCCAAAGATATCATGAACGCGCCTTTCGTGTGGGGAGACTGGTATGGGGTAATCGCTTCCGGAATCCTGCTTATTCCATTGTGCATACTGGTGGTTTATCTCATCAAGCGGGCATTTGACCATAAACCTATTATCCGGAAAGTGAAAGTAGCTCCCAAGTTGCCGCCACATCAGACGGCCATGCGAAAAATCGAACGCATCAAGAGTGAAAAGAGCTGGCAGACAGAACAACCTAAAGAGTACTATACGGAATTGACCGACATCCTCCGTGGGTATATCAAAGAACGTTTTGGCTTCAACGCTTTAGAGATGACTTCCACAGAAATTATAGATAAATTGTTGGAAGTGAAGGATAAAGATGCCATCAACGATTTACGTACCCTGTTTCAGACAGCCGATTTGGTGAAATTTGCCAAACATAACCCGTTGATGAACGAAAACGACGCTAATCTGGTGAATGCCATTGACTTTATCAACGAAACGAAGGCACCGGAAGATCCTAATGCCCAATCTCAACCTACAGAGATTACTATTATCGAAAAAAGATCGTTGCGTACAAAAATCATTTTATATGCAGGAATTGTTGCAGCAGGTGGAGTCGCGATAGGGCTGTTAATATATATAGGAAAGGAGCTGTACAACTGTTTCGCATGATATGGACAGAGAAAGACGCTTCTTTATCGAGTTTTGAACTTAAAAAATGTATGTTATGGTTTTTGCCAATATTGAATACTTGTTTTTGTTGCTGCTGCTTATACCTTATATAATATGGTATATCCTGAAACGCAGGAAGAACGAAGCGACACTTCAAATTTCGGATGCTCGTGTGTATGCTCATACCCCCAAGAGCTATAAGAATTATCTGCTGCATGCTCCCTTTGTGTTGAGAATCATTGCCCTTGTGCTGATTATTTTGATACTGGCCCGTCCACAGACAACAGATAGCTGGCAGAATAGTGAAATAGAGGGGATTGACATTATGCTAGCAATCGACGTTTCGACCAGTATGCTGGCCGAAGATCTGAAACCCAATCGTTTGGAGGCTGCCAAAGATGTGGCGGCAGAGTTTATTAATGGTCGCCCCAATGATAATATAGGCATAACACTGTTTGCCGGTGAAAGCTTTACGCAATGTCCGTTGACAGTCGACCATGCGGTTCTGCTGAATTTGATTAAAGATGTCAAATGCGGATTGATCGAAGACGGGACCGCTGTCGGAATGGGTATAGCTAACGCCGTGACACGGCTGAAAGACAGCAAGGCGAAATCAAAAGTGGTCATTCTTTTGACGGATGGAACGAGCAACATGGGAGACATTTCTCCGTTGACAGCTGCGGAAATCGCTAAAAGTTTCGGCATCAGAGTCTATACCATCGGAGTGGGGACGAACGGCATGGCTCCTTATCCGTATCCGATCGGAGGCACTGTGCAATATGTCAATCTGCCAGTTGAGATCGATGAAAAGACACTGACTCAAATAGCAGGAATCACGTCTGGAGAATATTTCCGGGCTACCAGCAATTCTAAGTTGAAAGAAGTCTATGAAGAGATAGACAAACTGGAAAAGACAAAACTGAATGTCAAAGAATACAGCAAACGGGAAGAGGAGTACCGATGGTTCGCGCTGGCTGCTTTTATTTGTGTGCTGTTGGAAATTGTATTAAGGAATTCTTTATTGAAGAAAATCCCCTGAAAAATGTAAGATAGTTTGCAAACATTTAAAAGAATAAGAACATGTTCCGATTTGAAGATCCTACATATTTATATTTATTGCTGCTGCTGCCCGCATTGGTGCTGTTTTATCTGTACTCTAACTACCGCAAGCGGAAAGCCATCCGCAAGTTTGGTGATCCGGCGCTGATGGCTCAACTGATGCCGGATGTGTCCAAGTATCGTCCCGATGTTAAATTTGGCATGCTTCTTGTCGTCATAGGGCTTTTCTCTCTGCTGTTGGCGCGTCCTCAATTCGGTTCCAAGCTGGAAACTGTAAAAAGGCAAGGAGTGGAGGTCATGATCGCATTGGACATTTCCAACTCCATGCTCGCTCAAGATGTCAAGCCAAGCCGGTTGGCTAAAGCCAAAAGACTGGTGGCGCAACTGGTGGATAAAATGGAGAATGATAAAATAGGAATGATCGTGTTTGCAGGAGATGCTTTTACCCAGTTGCCTATTACGAGCGACTATATTTCCGCCAAAATGTTTTTAGAGTCGATCGATCCATCGCTCATTTCCAAACAAGGTACAGCCATTGGCGAAGCCGTCAGCTTGGCTACACGCAGTTTTACTCCACAAGCGGGAGTGGGAAAAGCTGTCATTGTCATCACCGATGGAGAAAATCATGAAAGCGGAGCGGTGGAAGCCGCCAAAGCAGCGGCGGAAAAGGGCATTCAAATCAATGTATTGGGGGTTGGCTTGCCAGACGGCGCTCCCATTCCAGTGCCTGGAACAAATGATTTCCGAAAGGACAGAAGTGGTAACGTTATCGTAACCCGTTTGAACGAACAGATGTGCCGGGAAATCGCTCAAACAGGTAAAGGCATTTATGCGCGAGTAGACAACACGAACAATGCGCAGAGAGCAATCAGCCAATCTATCAATAAACTGGCCAAAGCAGATGTGGAGACTCAAATCTATACGGAGTTCAACGAGCAGTTTCAGGCGGTAGCATGGCTGATACTGATCTTGTTATTGGCCGAAATGCTGATATTGGAGCGGAAAAATCCTTTGTTCCGGAACATTCATCTTTTTTCATCTAAAAAATAATGATGCAGCCTATGTTATTACAGAAAAATAAATTTATAGGAATCCTTTTTATTTTGCTGGGAGTAAGCGTGTCTGCCACAGCACAGAAAGAAGAGCGGGATTTTATCAGAAAAGGCAATCGTGCTTATAAAGACAGTCTGTTTATCGATGCCGAAATAAGCTACCGGAAGGCCTTGGACGCCAATCCGCAGTCTACGGTCTCGATGTTCAACTTGGGAAATGCCTTGCTGATGCAAAACAAGGTTCAGGAAGCAATGGAGCAGTATGCGGCAGCTTCTAGAATGGAAAAAGACAAATCAAATCTGGCGCAGATTTATCATAATATAGGGGTTATTTTGCAGACACAAAAAGACTATGCGAAGGCCATAGAAGCCTATAAGCAGTCTTTGAGGAACAATCCGCATGATAATGAAACACGCTACAACTTGGCTTTGGCACAGAAGATGCTGAAAGACCAACAACAGAACCAACAAAACCAACAGAATCAACAGAATCAGGAAGATCAACAAAAAGAGCAAGAACAAAATCAAGATCAGCAGCAACAACAAGACCAACAGCAACAAAATCAAGATCAGCAGCAACAATCCGCAGACAACAGCCAGATGTCTCAGGAAAATGCCGAACAATTGTTGAAATCGGTCATGCAGGACGAA
The DNA here is from genome assembly GCA_944322335.1 of uncultured Bacteroides sp. Lineage (GTDB taxonomy): Bacteria > Bacteroidota > Bacteroidia > Bacteroidales > Bacteroidaceae > Bacteroides. The sequence goes on along the minus strand of CALUOU010000008.1, from coordinate 3,248 downwards.
CAGGATGTTCAGGACAAGGTGAAAAAGAAACAGCAAGTCATTCAAGGAGGGCGTTTGGAAAAAGATTGGTAAATATAGTTATAGACAGATTGATTATTTTTATATGAAGAAACTGATTTTCTTATGGATGATGCTCGTAGCAGTCGGATTGCGATGCTATGGAGATAATAAAGTCACATTTACTGCTGCGGCACCCGATGCGGTGGCGGTAGGTGACCAATTCAGGCTTTCTTATACAGTCACGTCTCAAGATGTGCGGGACTTTCGCGTCCCTTCCATCAATGATTTTGAAGTGTTGATGGGGCCTACACGTTCGACACAGAGTAGTGTGCAAATCATCAATGGCAAAACAACATCGAGCCGTAGCGTTACTTTCACCTATATTTTGTTAGCGAAGAAGGAAGGTGAATATACACTTCCAGGGGCTTCGATTACAGCTGATGGGAATCAAATGGTTTCCAATTCTGTAAAAATCAAGGTGTTGCCGGCAGATCAGGCCGCTACCGGTGGAAATGGGACGCAAGGAGGCGGCAGCCGTGCCTCATCGGGAACGTCCATTTCAAGCAATGACCTGTTTATCACAGCTACGGTCAATAAGACCAGCGTATATGAACAGGAGGCTTTCTTGTTGACTTATAAGATTTATACGTTGGTCGATTTGCGAGGATTTGACAATGTAAAATTACCGGATTTTAAAGGTTTCCATTCGCAGGAAGTCGAATTGCCCACTAATCGTAAATGGGGATTGGAACACTACAAAGGACGCAACTATCAGACAACTGTTTACCGTCAGTTTGTTCTTTTTCCTCAACAAAATGGGGAACTGACCATTGATGCGGCCCGTTTCGATGCTTCGGTAGCCAAAATGGTACAGGTGGATGATCCGTTTGAAGCTTTCTTTAATGGAGGCAGCAACTATATAGAACTGAAAAAATCTCTCTTCACTCCGAAACTTACTGTCAACGTCAAACCCTTGCCAGATGGAAAACCGGACGATTTTTCAGGTGGAGTGGGAGACTTCAATCTCTCCTCAACCATAAACAGCAAGGAAATAAAGACAAACGATGCCGTAACGTTGAGAATCATCATTTCCGGAACAGGCAATCATAAACTCATCTCAACTCCAGAAGTGCAGTTTCCGGAAGATTTTGAAGTGTATGATCCCAAAGTCGACAATCAGTCGCGTCTGACAAGCGAAGGCATGTCTGGCAATCAAGTAATAGAATACTTGGCCATTCCGCGCAATGCAGGTACCTATAAGATACCGCCTGTGCGTTTCAGCTATTTTGATATCAAGTCACATTCTTATAAGACACTGACAACCGAAGCTTATGAGCTGCATGTGGAAAAAGGGACCGGAGGCGGCAACACCGCACAAAGCGTGGCCAATTTCACCAATAAGGAAGACTTGAAGATCTTGAATGAAGATATCCGCTTTATCAAGCAGAATGAGGTGACCCTTGCGCCCAAAGGAAAATTCTTCTATGATTCAGGCTCCTACTGGCTGTGGTATATCATACCGGGAGTGGCGTTTATCCTCTTTTTCATCATTTACCGCAAACAGATAGCCGCCAATGCGAATGTGGCGAAAGTGCGTACGAAGAAGGCTAACAAAGTGGCGGTGAAACGCTTGAAACTGGCAGGCAAATTGCTGGCCGAGTCTAAGAAAGAGGCTTTCTATGACGAAGTGTTAAAAGCTTTGTGGGGATATGTCAGTGATAAACTGAGCATTCCGGTTTCACGTCTTTCAAAGGATAATGTGGAAGAGGAATTGCGGAAATATGGTGTGGACGAAGCGCTGATCAATGAATTCATTACAACGTTAAACAATTGTGAGTTTGCCCGATTTGCTCCTGGGGATGCCAATCAGGCAATGGATAAGGTATATGCTGATGCTTTAGAAGTGATCAGCAAAATGGAAAATTCGATTAAACACTAAAAATAAGGAGTATGTTCAGAACAATCGTATTATTCATCATAGGATGGGCTGTTGCAGCCTCTGTCTCAGGACAGGACATGTCGACCGACTCTTTGATGGACGCAGGCAATGATTCGGTTCAAATAGGATCGCATACAGAGTTTTCCTCCAAACGTTCTGAAACGAACGTTACAAAGGGCGAGGGAGACAGTGCATACATGAAAAACGACTATGCGGCTGCAATTCAAATTTATGAAACTCTGCTCCAACAGGGGGAAGCTGCCGAGTTATATTACAATCTTGGGAACTCTTATTATAAAAGCAATAACATAGCCAAAGCTATTTTGAATTATGAGCGGGCTTTGCTGCTGTCGCCTGGTAATGCTGATGTGCGTGCCAATCTGGAAATAGCCCGAGCCAAAACAGTGGATAAAGTAACTCCAATTCCTGATATTTTCTTTGTGGCGTGGATAAAGGCTCTTGTCAACCGTTTAGGTGTAGATACTTGGGCAAAACTGGGAATTACGTTTTTCCTGTTGTTTTTGATTTCCTGTGCCTTATTCTTTTTCTCCAAACAAGTAGGGATGAAAAAAACAGGATTCATAGCAGGAATTTTCTTTCTGGTTTTTACAATATGCTGCAATCTTTCCGCTTCTTATCAAAAAGACAAACTGCTCAACCGGACAGGAGCCATCGTGCTCTCACCCAGTGTAACCGTGCGAAGCACTCCCAGTGAAAGTGGAACCAGTCTTTTCATTCTGCATGAAGGGCACAAGGTGGAAATCAAGGATGATACCATGCGTGACTGGAAAGAAATCCAATTGGAAGACGGCAAGGTGGGGTGGTTGCCAGCATCTGCAATAGAAATCATTTAATCAATTCTAATTATATGTAACCATTAAATTTAATGAACATGAGAGCAATTACTTTTAATGAACTGCGGAAAATCAAGGATGCATTGCCTAACGGAAGCATGCATCGGATAGCTGACGAGTTGGGACTGGAAGTCGATACAGTCAGAAATTTCTTTGGCGGCCACAACTTTAAAGAAGGGAAGTGTGTGGGCATTCATTTTGAACCAGGTCCCGATGGGGGCTTGGTTGTAATCGATGACACGACTGTATTAGACCGGGCCTTAAAGATTTTGGATGAAACTGTAAGCTAAAAGCAGATTGCATCCAACCGTAGTAAGCGGGGCAGGAACTGACATCCAGTTATCAAGTTTCTGTCCCGCTTTTGCTGTAAAAAAGGCTCTGTCTGAAAAGACGGTTGCAAGGTAGCTGGAAGAAGCAGGTTAATCATCGGGACAAAATCCTGTCCGGGCTTTTTT
>CALUOU010000007.1 GCA_944322335.1 uncultured Bacteroides sp. | reverse complement strand
TGACAGACTTTTCAAAGAACTCATTTTATTTACTGCCAGAGCCGCTTAGGCTTGGCTAATTTTTAACGAACTATTGCTTTCTGGAGAGGGTGTATTAATTATACTTAAGGGAAAAGAAGCAATAGATTATATTAGAGAGGAAATTTATGATCAGAAAGCAAAAGTATATGAGATATCTAACGCTGATGATGCTAAGGTTGATGGCTTTTTCCAGGACTTATTTGATTCTTCTGAATTGAAGCCGACAAAAGGCAAATACATGAATTCTGATCATGCTAAAGTGATAAACGAATATGACTTGTTTGACAACAATTGCACAACGATAAGCATAAAGGCACTAGACGTTGGAACGGATGGCCATTTCAATCATGAAACTACTTCTCCTGTAGGTTTAGACACAAAATTGTATTACGAAAGCAAAAAAGAGAACAGTCAAGTTGAACGTATCTATTTTGAGAATATATATAATGAGTACTTCAAATAAAATATTGTACCTGTTGTTTTTACTCATCACTGGCATACTAACGGTATGCTCAATAGGAGAGTGGATGAATTGGAGTATTGAGCTTAAAAGCGTGATTGATTTTGGCACTTATGATTACATTCATGCCATGTGCTCTCTACACCTCTTTGAAACAATCTATTTCAGCGTCATCACTGTATACTTGATTGGCAAACTAATATTCAAACCAAGGAGAAAGATGTCCAAAAGGGAAGAAAAGCTGTTTCTCTTCTTAATGGCTCATACTAAGATCAAAATCTGCACGGGTGATTTGCGGGCCATCTCTGTCTCAACAAAGGATATCAGTGGAAGCATTCGAATATTTTACTCAAATGATAAAGAATGGCGAGATAGCAGGATTTGCGTCAGCAAATGCCGATTTATTGACTCGGATGGAGTGATGGCTACCGCCTCTTTGATGATTGACGCTCAAGGCAAACCCTTTGAAATAGAGTTTATTAAAGAGGACTGTTCAAAACTTATAAGAATTCCATCTGATTTTTCAGTATACGAGGAAAGTTGCGAACTTTGCGATACATTGCGATGTGCAAGATGGGATTCTTAAGCAGGTGCAATATTTATCGGAAGGCTTGGATATATTTACAGCAAACAACCATATTGATAATAGGATGCCCGCGTGTTTTTCAATTCCTGCATGGATGGCTGAAATCTTAGCATCGGTAATCGTAAGGACATGGCATATCACCTTTGAAAAGAAGCTAAATAAGTCCAAGAAAACATAAGGGTTTTCCATTCTCCTGCCGATTATGCCTATTTTTAAAATCTGGAATCAAAACATTACAAAAATTAGGATGGAAACCATAAGCGAAAACACAGAAAAATTATTGAAATGATTTGAAGAGTTTTGTATTAAACACACAGAAAAATCTTGGAGTAATAGTAAAAAAGCGAACTATTATTATGACAAGATTTTTAAAGTTGTAAATCTTTTAAAAGAAACGAACTCATTAAACAGTTTGTCTGTCTTTTATTCCCATCCGAACATAGGAGTTCGTACATGGGCTGTCTGTTTTTTGCTGCCTGTCAATGAAAAACAAAGCCTCAAAGTACTAAAAGAAATTTCAAAAATGGATGTTCGAGGTTCTTATACCGCTGAACTTGTCATTAAAGGGTGGAAAAAAGGAGATTTAAAAGAGTTTTATACGGCATAGACTGCAAGGCTGATTGGCTGAAAGTGAAGCGTGTCCTCCACGGCAAGACCTACATTGGTTGGATGCCGCCGGAAATGCAATGCCCAACCCCCATACCACTTGCAGTTAGGAAGGAAATGTGCGCATGAGGAAGGCTACGTGACCTTGTCCGACAAGCAGTACCACTACTACCTGCGCGACCATCAGGGGAACAACCGCGTGGTCATCAGTCCTACAGGGACTATGGCGTCTGCTGACTTCTCACGACAAGCGTTACTCCGTATGGTACATCGAATGTGTTATCTTCGCCATGCGTCCGTGAGACCTCCCCAGTTAAGGACATCCTCTTTCCATCTTATACCTGCTTGATTTACTTAGGGCATTTCCGTATAGCTATCGGACTTTGATTTTGTTTGGTAATCTCATCCATGCCCACCAGCCTTATACCAAGTTTCTGTCCGTCAGGCCAGATGTTTGCCGCCGGCTTCCTTCAGATTCCACTTCGCAATGGACACCCTTGCTTTTGGCTATACACTTCCCGCTATCGGGCGTGTTACGGACTTGTACCGATTAGAGAATGTTCGTGCTGGGCGAACCAAGTCCAGCGCGAGTTACAGCCGTTTGTAACCCGCGCTGGTTTTCATATGCAAACTGTTGTCCGAAGCAATCTCTATCAAGGATTGGCAACCGGTTGTTCGCTTGCAGCCGGAACAGACTGTTCGGGTGTCTTCAGAACAATGTTTTGCCAATCGTTGGTCTTGGCCCATTCAAGCGACACCATGCATTGCGGTTCCTGCAGCTTGTCGGTCATGGCCGTAGCACGCTTCACTGCGGCTGTAGTACGGTCAAACAGCTCTTTCAGCGTGATGTCACCATTAGCGTCTTTCAAAGTCTTGAGCAGGAAGTAGGTGTAATATCCTTGCTTCTTATCGTGATAAACGCCGGAGCTTTGGTCACCGCTGCTGGAGGAGAAGCTCAGCGTATGTCCCTGAGGAAGTCCTCCCTTAGGCACTACCCGTACACCCTTGCGGGCTACGACAGGCGCGGCACTCTTGTAACCGCCGCTGAAGCAGGCATCCAGGAAGACGTAAGCTCCCTTGATGGGATAAGTGGCCAGCTGCTGGTAGAGATAGTCGAGCGAAAGTCCCAAATCGATGTTGTTGCCTGTGATGTCCACCGGCAAGAGGAAAGGCTTCTTGCTGGCCTCGTCGTTGTTGCCGTGGCCTGAGTAATAGAAGAAAAGCTCCGCTTCGGGATCCACGCTGCCCATGCTGACCAGCCAATCCAGTTGTTCGCGCATCATGCCTGCTGTGGCATTGGGCACCATGCGGATCTGCTTGTCGGGGATGCCGAACGTACGGATGCAGTATTCGCGGAACACCACAGCATCGTTTACGGCATATGGAACGTTGATCTCCGCATTGCCGCCTGTCATGCTGTAATCTTCGTTGCCGATGATGAGGGCGTAGCGATGAGGGCTGGCGGCTCCCATGGGCACACCGTCCAAGAGTTCGGAATCTATTCCCACCGTAGCCGCCTTAACTGTGGCAGGCCGACGGATCTGGCCGTCAATGGTCACAACATCGCTCTTGGCCAGGTAATCCCCAACCTTCACCTTGTAGGCTTCGTTCAGGAGCGAAGAGCGGGTCGATTCCGTAGCACTCACCATGACGGCAATGGAGTCGCCATCGAAACGGTTGTTGACCATGAAGCCATAATCGAGCGTGACTGCTTCACCTGGAGCGATGCTGTCTACAGTCATCTCCGAATCGCCGGACGGGAAGATGTTGCGCGGCAATTGGAACTTCAGCTTCACGTCACGTGCGGTTTCTGAACCGAAGTTCTGTAAGGCCAAGGTCAGTTTTCCGTTAGTTCCCTTTTTGATGGAAGTGCCTTCCTCTGCCATGAAAAGGTGATCGGAAATGCGCAGACGCGGCATGGAATATTCCTGCATGTAGACCGTCAGTTCCGAAGGAGGCGCGTCAAAGCCGTTGGCCTCGAAAGCATAAATGTTGATATGGGCTTGTGTGGTAGGCGCTTCCTTTTTCACGATGTAACGGAAGGTGTATTGCTTGGACTCTCCGGCCAGAATGCTGCCGCCGTCCAGCTCACGCGGACCTTCGAAGTATTGGTCATATCCCTGTTGTTCAGACAAACGGATGCGCAGGTCATAAGCGTCTCCTTTCCCTCTGTTCTCGATCGTAAATTGTATAGCAAAACTTTCGCCGGCATCTATCACACGGTTGTTGTTGCCGTCAATAAAGCTATCCACCCGAATGACCAACTGCGCTGGATCGACAGGGACAGGAGCCTTTTCTCCAGTCTCGGCTACAGCAGCCCCTTCCGTTTCAGCCAACGTTTTCTTGTAAACCTCCAGTCGGGCGGGGAAAGTTTCGTAGGAGCCTCCATCCTTAATGATGGCCATCACCACTTCCGACTCAGCCTTCAAGCCCATGAACTCATACACACCGGCCAGCCCCTGCATGTACTTCTGGGAAGTGGGCTCCTTCTCCAGAATCTTCAGGAAGAGGTCTTGTGCCTCCAGCAAATAAGTAGAAGCCCGTTGGCGGATCAAGGCATATTCAGCATCATTGGCAATAGTGAGTCCACTGTTGGCTATCTCCGTAGCAATGTTGAAGTTGACCCGTGCCAGTCCGGTAAGCAGCTCAAAGTTGTTCGGATAGAGCGTATAGAGCCGCTGATAGATTTCGCGCGCTTCCATGTTCTCACCCGCCCGCTCCAGCAGACGTGCCTTGATGGGGAGCACCTGCTCATTGTTGGGGTCAACGGCCAGAATGCGGTTGATCGTGGCAAGCAGCTTCTCCGTGTTGTTGGTCGCGATATGCACGTTCACCAGGTTGTAATAGAAATCAAGCGTGACCGGATATTTCTCAATGGCTTTCTCCAGAATGGCTTCCTGGTTGGCATAGTCCTTCTGAGCCATGTAGATAAGGTTCATGTACACATAACAATCCTTTTCTTGAGTCTCAGTCTTGGTGTCCAGGTAAGTCTGGAAAAGTTCCAAAGCCTGCGCATACTTTTTCTGCTCATAGGCTGTCACTCCCGCAAAATAGACTACTGCCGGATAACGGTCGTCACGGGGAAGAAGCTCATCACGGAACAGCAGCAGCTTCGGGATCTGGACATATGCCAAAGCATAATCCAGTGCCTGTGTGCGCAACTGCTGGTCGGAATAGAAGATGGTCGCATTCAACATGTAAGGATACATGGAACGCAGACGGTTCTTAGTGCCCGTCAGGTAGTCCTGGCTGTTGTCAGCATCCAGCACTTCCATGAAGGCATTGTAGCTCTCCAGCAGATAGCCGTAGGCTGCAGACATGTTGGAGCCTTTGTCACGCTCGCTCTCAAAGAGCACATACTGCTGGTTGGCGCGTTTGAATGCAGTGGCGGCATCTTGTGCCGCCACCTTAACAGCGGTTCCCATCAGGAAAACCGCCAAGAAGAGAAAAATCTTTTTCATTGTCATGTTTTACAATTATTCAGTAGGGAAGGCATCCATAATGATGAATTCCACGTTGATCTTACGGAACTCTCCGCCCCGTTCTTTGGCCACTTCCACATGGAACTCATATTCATTGTGAGTGTTCTTCAGTGTTTCCACGTTCTTTTCCACATAATCCTTCACTCCGGCTGCACGCATCAGAGCCAGCTGCTCGTTGCTAGTAATGCCCGAAGCTTTGGTGACAGTGATGTTATCGAGGTTACCGTCCTTGTAATAAGGCTCATCAGTGTATTCGCCATATTGTCCGTTGTAGGCAATGCGTCCGCGGATGGGGCTGGCATCCGCCGAACCTGTGATAACCACCTTCACTTGCTTGCCTTCGGCCAAGTACTTGGCGAACTGTCCTTCAAAGGCATTCTTGATGATCTTCATCAGTGACATGGCAGCATTGGACCGTTCAATGTTATAGCCTCCCGACGGGAAGTCTTCCTTGGCCGAGAACTCACGGTTGATAACCTCATACTGATAAGCCACCTTATAGTTCAGGATCTTGTTTCCTTCAGCATCCACACCAGGCACAACCTCTGTCTTAACGTCAATCTGAGTGTTTTCCGTGATCAGCTGTTCCTGCTTGTTCTCTTCCACCACAGCTTCCTTGATCTCTTTCAATTCCACTTCCTCGCGGCTGGCCTGCTGCATGATTTCCAGCGGAACGAAATTCTCATCGTCTTCGAGAGCCGTCAGCTTGGTACGGCCTATGTTATCGTAGATGTAGACCTTGTTTGTTGTCTCGTTGCGCACTTCCACGTATGCCAGCTCGAATTCATCTTTCTCGTTCAGCACATAGACCGCATTGCTGAAGCTCAAGTTCTTGGCATCCTTAAAGTCGCCGGCTTCTTCTGCCGGCACGTCCAAGGCGATGGTCGGCATGCTGTTGAAGCCGATGTTCAGCAAGCTGTTGGCAGCGTCATACTCACCGATGAAAGGATTTTCAATGGAGATGCGGTCACCGGCCAGACGGGTAGCGGCTTCCTGAGCGAAGAGCTGCTGCTGCTTCAGGCGGGTCTCATCGTTCACACGGATGGCATACTCCTCCATGGTCTCGCCCTGCATCATCTTGACCCATTCGTTCATTTTGGCATCCACTTCCGCGCTGACCAATTTGCCGTAGAAGGGGTTCAGTCCGTTGGCGTCCCAGAATATCAAAGTCTGAGTCTGGTTGGAGAGCATGAAGATTTCACTGGTCTGGTTGTTTTTAAAGAAACGGCTGGCTGCTACGCCTGTCTCTTCATCCAACGACAGCTCAACGTTGCTGTTCTTCAGGTTGATGATCAGAATGGAATTGCCGTCTTTCACCACACTGATGTATTTTCCTTCCGGATGGAAAGAGGGCGAAGCCAGTTTTTCGCCAAGCTGGTTGAACATCTGCGTCTCTTTCCACGTACGGGTTTCGTAAATCGTCAGACGATCATCCTCTGTCACTACAGCCAGCAACGAGGCATCGTCCGAGAAAGTCAGGTCTCTGACATTGGCCGAAGTGGGAATGGTCGTACGGATTTTCTTGGTCTGGAAATTCCATATATCCAAGTTCTTGCCTGTACCAGCCGCTATGAAATAGTTGTTGGGGCTCATCGCCAATGCCGTAGCCGGTGCTTCACCCTGGAGATATGCCTGCGGCAGGTATTCACGGGTATCATACACGATGATCTCGCCCAGAGAGTTGGACACAAGGAAGTTACGTGCGTCTGCTCCATAACAGATATCCAGCGGGACAAGATGTCCTTTCGAAGCTTCCTTCATCAGCTTCTCACCGATTTCGCCTTCCATGGTGAAAGGCAGATTTTCTCTATCCTTCAGTCCTTTGCGTTTGTCTTTCAGCTCAAACATCCGCCAATCTTTCTTACGGAACGAATAGATGGAAATGGGCTTATCTCCCCGCAACAAAGCCAGCGAGCTGCCTGTGGGATTGAAAGCGATCTTATCTATTTTCGACAGACTGACAATAGGTATATCCCTCAGAGTCAGCAGTTCTCCTCTATCTGTGAGAAACGCTGTACAGAAAGTTGTGTTGTCAAAAGAAGCGATCACTTTCTCTGAAGCCAAATTTCTTTTCTCTTTCACTTGTGCCATGACCTGGCCGCACAACAGCGAAGCCGCAAAGCATAAAGCTACCCCTTTTACCGAAGTAGTCCACAATTTCATTTTGCTCATAATCGTAATGTTTATAGTTGATACCTTAAACGGTTTTGCAAATATAAACATTTCTTCATAAAGCAAGGGAAATAAGTCTTTATTTTTTTCAAAAAAGTCATTTTTCCTCTTTTTTTAGCCCCATTCGCCGGGCACGTTCCAGCATAAAACGGTAGGCCGCATCATATTCATTGGGGATCACTCCGTCCAAAATGGCATCTTTGATGGCACTCTTCAAAGCGCCCACCTGCGGACAGGGAGGAAGTCCGAAGGTTTTCATGATTTCCTCGCCGCTGACGGGAGGCTGAAAGTTACGGATGCGGTCTTTCGCTTCCAAATCTTTCAGTTTCTGGCGCACCAACTGAAAATTGTTCAAGAAACGCTGCTTACGCTCCATGTTTTTAGAAGTTATGTCAGCCTCACACAGCAGCATGAGGTCATCAATGTCATCTCCAGCCTCAAACAAGAGACGGCGCACGGCAGAATCCGTCACCTCTTCATCTGCTATGACAATGGGACGCATGTGCAGGCTCACAAGTTTCTGGACATATTTCATCTTTTCATTCATAGGCAGTTTCATTTTACGAAAGATGCCTGGTATCATTTTTTCTCCTATGAAATTATGGTTATGGAAAGTCCATCCGATGCGCGGCTCCCAACGTTTGGTGGCAGGTTTGGCAATATCGTGCAACAGGGCAGCCCAACGCAGCCACAGGTTATCGGTCTCCTTACTTATATTGTCCACCACTTCCAACGTGTGATAGAAATTGTCCTTATGCGCCCGCCCGTTACGCGTTTCCACTCCTTGCAAGGCGACAAGCTCCGGAAAGATCAGCTCCAGCAAACCGGAACGGTCCAAGTCGATAAAGCCTTTCGAGGGAACAGGGGAAAGGAGGATCTTGTTCAGCTCGTCGGCAATCCGTTCTTTTGAGATGATGGCAATGCGCTCTTTATTCCGGCAAAGAGACTCGAATGTCTCATCGTCTATATAGAAATTCAACTGGGTGGCAAAACGGATGCAACGCATCATGCGCAACGGGTCGTCACTAAAGGTCACATCCGGATCACAAGGAGTACGGATGGTGCATTCCTTCAGGTCTTCCAATCCGTTGAAAGGATCCACCAGCTCGCCAAACCGCCGACTGTTCAGACAGACGGCCAAGGCGTTGATGGTGAAATCGCGCCTGTTCTGGTCATCCTCCAGTGTGCCGTCTTCCACCATAGGCTTGCGCGAATCGTGAGTGTATGATTCTTTGCGGGCTCCCACAAACTCCACTTCCGTACCTTTATATTTTAATTGTGCTGTACCGAAATTCTTAAAAACTGCTACATAGGCACCTTTCCCCAGCCGTTTGGCCAACGCCTCTGCCATGGCAATGCCACTGCCTACCACCACTACGTCAATGTCCTTCGATGGACGCCGCAGGAAAAGGTCACGTACATATCCCCCTACTACATAGCATTCCAGACCCAATTCATCGGCCGTTTCAGAGATGGTCTTAAACACAGGATTGTCGAAATGTCGCTTCAGTTCTTCACTTGTCAATTCTACCATAGAAAATGTAAATTTATCAAAATGCTGCAAAGATACGGATATTATTTCTATTTTTGCCGACACAATAGATTTTGTTTCGGCATGTCTTCTGTAGACAAGGCCGTTCGAACCGCACCGATTATTAAAAAAAAGACGATGATGAAAAAGACTATCTTCTGCGCCTGCATGGCAGGCATGTTGCTGGCTTGCAGCAATGTGGAAAAGGAAGCTGCCCAAAAGCTGGAAGCAGCCAGAATAGCCTATGAGCAAGGCAATTACAACGAAGCGAAATTACAGATAGACAGCATAAAGATACTTTATCCGAAAGCTTTTGAGGCCCGTCGGGCAGGCATTAAGCTGATGCAGGACGTAGAGCTGAAAGAACAGGAAAACAGCTTGGCTTATCTGGACAGCCTGCTGGCAGAGAAGCAGCTCAGGCTGGACTCCCTGAAAGGAAGTTTCGTGCTGGAGAAAGACACCGTCTACCAAAATGTGGGAAATTACCTCCACCCCTCGCAAGTGATCGAAAAGAATCTCCACCGCTCTTTCCTGCGCTTCCAAGTGGACGAACGGGGAAAAATGAGAATGACCTCCATCTATTGCGGGGCGACTTTCATCCATCATACGGCTGTCAAAGTGACAGCGCCTGACGGAAGCTATGCCGAAACACCCGTATCGCACGACAGTTATGAGACCACCGATTTAGGAGAAAAAATTGAAAAGGCCGATTATGTCTTGGAAGAAGACGGAGGTGTCATCCGTTTCATTGTGGCCAACAAAGACCATTCCCTGCGGGTAACCTACGAAGGGGACCGGTCGTTTACCACCCGGATGCTTCCTGCGGACCGGCAAGCGGCAGCTGCCGTCTACCAGCTGGCCGGGACGCTTGCTGCCATTACCCAAATCCAGAAGAGCCGGGAAGAGGCCAACCTGAAAATAGCTTTCATCAAGGCAAAAAAGGAAAAACAGTGATTGGCGATCAGAGGATTCCTCTGCGATCATCCAACTTCTCGTGAAAAAGTGACAGAAAGATAAATGTCTTTTCATGGAAAAGCGTTACCTTTGCGCGTCAAGTTTCATTCAACATATACTATGCCATTAAATTTACCGGATAGACTTCCTGCCATAGAATTGCTTAAGGAAGAGAACATATTTGTCATAGACAACTCACGCGCAACCCAACAGGACATTCGTCCGCTGCGGATTGTCATTTTGAATCTGATGCCGCTGAAGATTACAACCGAGACCGACCTGATCCGGCTGCTTTCCAATACGCCTCTGCAAGTGGAAATCCAATTCATGAAAATAAAAAGCCACACTTCCAAGAATACGCCCATTGAGCATATGAAGGCGTTTTATACCGATTTTGAGAAACTGCGGGAGGAGAAGTTCGACGGCATGATCATCACCGGAGCCCCGGTGGAACAAATGGATTTTGAAGAAGTGACCTACTGGGATGAAATACAGGAAATATTCAGTTGGGCACGCACCCATGTCACTTCCACACTCTACATCTGCTGGGCGGCTCAGGCCGGGCTGTATTACCACTATGGAGTGCCCAAGCATCCGTTGGAAAAGAAAATGTTCGGCATATTCGAGCATCGCTCTCTCAGACCGTTTCATCCCATCTTCAGAGGTTTCGACGATGTTTTCTATGTCCCTCACAGCCGACACACAGAAGTGCGGAAAGAGGACATCCTAAAAGTGCCGGAGCTCAGCCTGCTCTCTGAATCGGATGAAGCCGGTGTCTATCTGGTAATGGCACGTGGCGGACGGGAGTTTTTCGTGACCGGACATTCGGAATACTCCCCTCTCACGCTGGACGCGGAATACAAGCGTGACCTGGCCAAAGGATTGCCCATCGAGATACCGCGCAATTACTATATTGACGACGATCCCTCGAAAGGAGTAAGGGTGCGTTGGCGTGCTCATGCCAACCTGCTGTTTTCCAACTGGCTGAACTATTTTGTATATCAAGAGACCCCTTATAACATTGAGGAGATAGAATAATAAACAAGAGAAGCTCACTCCCCACCAATTCGCCAACTGCCCTCACCCGTCACCCGCCAACTGATCATGTTTGAACAAAAGAAAATAGAACTGCTCTCTCCCGCCAAGAATCTGGAATGTGGCATTGAAGCCATCAACCATGGCGCGGACGCTGTGTACATCGGAGCGCCCAAGTTTGGAGCACGGGCTGCAGCCGTGAACTCACTGGAAGATATTGCAGCCTTAGTGGCATACGCCCACTTATACCGGGTGCGCATCTATGTCACTGTCAACACCATCCTGAAAGAAGAGGAGCTGGCTGAAACAGAAGCGATGATCTGGAGCTTGTACCGCATGGGGGTGGATGCCCTGATTGTGCAAGACATGGCCGTCACCCGCATGAACCTCCCGCCCATTCCCTTGCATGCCAGCACACAAATGGACAACCGGACTGTGGAGAAGGTGCGTTTCTTGTCGGAGGCCGGCTTCCGGCAAGTGGTGCTGGCACGCGAACTGACATTGGAAGAAATCGCCGCCATTCACACCGCCTGTCCCAAGGTGCCGCTGGAAGTTTTTGTACACGGCGCCTTGTGCGTCAGCTACAGCGGACAGTGTTACGCCAGCCAAGCCTGTTTCGGACGGAGCGCCAATCGGGGAGAATGCGCTCAGTTCTGCCGTCTGCCTTTCTCGCTGGTTGACGCTGACGGCCGGGAGATAGTCAAAGACAAACACTTGCTTTCACTGAAAGACCTGAACCAATCGGATCACCTGGAAGCCTTATTGGACGCTGGAGTCACTTCGCTGAAGATAGAAGGGAGACTGAAAGACGTGTCTTACGTGAAAAACGTGACCGCCGCCTACCGCCAAAAGCTGGACGCTCTGTTTGCCCGCCGCAAGGAATATGCGCGGGCCTCATCGGGCACTACCCGTCTCTTCTTCACCCCCTGTCTGGAAAAGAGCTTCAGCCGAGGATTCACTTCTTATTTCCTTTACGGACGCGAACGGGAAGTGGCTTCGTTTGACACCCCTAAATCGTTGGGCGAGGAAATGGGCATACTGAAAGAGCAGCGCGGAAACAGCCTGACCGTAGCCGGACTGAAACCCTTCCACAACGGAGACGGAGTGTGCTACATGGATGAGCAAGGCCGCCTGCAAGGCTTCCGCATCAACCGCGTGGAAGGCAACAGACTGTTCCCGGCAGGAAATGTGCCCCGCATCAGGCCGCGCACCCGCATTTTCCGCAACTACGACCAAGAGTTTGAGCGCATGCTGTCCGGACATTCTGCCGAACGGAAACTGGGACTGACATGGGAACTGGCGGAAACGGCTTTCGGCTTTGCACTGACTGCAACGGATGAGGACGGCGTGCACGTCACTTGTGCGTTCCCTGCCCCCAAAGAGACAGCACGCACACCTCAGACGGGCAACCTGCGCAATCAATTAAGCAAATTGGGCAACACACCTTTTGAAATCCGCTCCGAAGCCGACATTCTCATCCGTCTGTCCGGGAACTGGTTCATTCCGGCTTCTTCCCTGACCGACTGGCGCCGTCAGACCATCGGCCGCTTGCTGGCCACCCGCCGCATGACTTACCCTCAGGAAACAGCCAGGTGGAAACCTACCGCACATGCCTTTCCTCTCTCCTCGCTGACCTACTTAGGAAACGTGATGAATGCCGAAGCCGCCCGCTTCTATCGTGCCCACGGCGTAAAAGAGATCGCCCCGGCCTTTGAACAAAAACAGGTGCCTGGCGCCACACTGATGTTCTGCAAACATTGCCTGCGCTACAGCATGGGGTGGTGCCCTACCCGCCAACACGGACATTCACCTTATCGTGAGCCATACTGCCTGGTGAGTAAAGACGGCCTGCGTTTCCAGCTGCATTTCGACTGTAAACGCTGCCTGATGGAGGTGACGGAAACTCAAGACGCAGAACCATGAAAAGACTGGCTGATCTTCTCCTGGGAATTTGGCTGCTGCCGATATTGGCCGCTTGCCACTATCCGCAAACCGATCTGGCAAACGCTGAATTGTGCCCGCATACACGCGACTCATTGGCCTGCTTGTATGACCGCCACTATACTTGGGGCACCAACATGGAGGTCTGTGCTGACTCCATAGACCTGGAACGGCTGCCTGTGAAAGGAGACTACAGCCGCCTGTATAAAGGCGACCGCGTGGTAGTGGCCGAGTTTGCCGTTCATCCTGCTGACACGGTAGACAGCGTATGGGTCAAGCTGGCTCACACGCAGGAAGTGCAAGGCTGGGTGCGGGAAAGCGAATTTAAACAAGCCTTTGTGCCGACAGACAGCATTTCTCAGTTCATCCATTTCTTCAGCGACACCCATGCCGCCTATTTTATAGGGATCTGCGCCCTGTTTGTAGTGGCATGGCTGTTTCACATCTATTGCAAGAAACCGTTGAGGCTGGTCTATTTCAACGACATAGACAGCGTCTACCCCCTGCTGCTCTGTCTGCTGATGGCATTCAGCGCCACCGTCTACGAATCCATGCAAATGTTTGTGCCGGAAACGTGGGAACATTTCTACTTCAACCCCACTCTTTCTCCCTTCCGGGTTCCCTTGGTCTTGTCGGTGTTCTTGATTTGCATCTGGCTGTTCATCATCGTATTGCTGGCCGTGCTTGATGACCTCTTCCACCAATTGCCCTTATGGGCAGCAACCGCTTACCTGCTGGGATTGGCCGCTTGCTGCATCTTCTGCTACCTCTTCTTCATCCTGACCACACGCATTTATGTAGGCTATGCTTTCTTGCTGCTTTTTTCCCTGCTTTTCCTGAAAAGGGCACGGATCTCATTGCACGCTCCACGCTACCGCTGCGGACAATGCGGAAAAAAAATCCTTTCCAAAGGAATATGCCCGCACTGCGGGGCGGTCAATGAGTAAGATCTTCAAGTTTCGCGAGCGTTCGACTTATTAATTGGCACTTGTTACTTGCCGACTACAACCCGGAGATTGCGAAAGCTGAATTATAAAGCTTCGGGACAAGAGTGTTGCATATGTGTATGCAAAGTATTGCATATAGGTATGCAAAGCCTTGCACGTGTGAATGCAAGACCTTGCACATACGTATGCAAAATGACTAAGCTTTGAGCGGTTGTTTCCTCTACTACGAAGCCAGAGCACTTGCGGAAGCAACTTCAATTAAGCAAGCCCCGTTCGGACGAATGAGCATATAGAAGAGTAGAAAATTAAAAACAAAACATGTAACAGATTATTAGGAACAAGCCCGGACTTCCGCACAGACACAATAGGTGTTCCAAACCGCTCTAAACGGATGCATCCGTTCCGCCAGGACATTGCCGCAACGCATAAAGCCATCGTTTTCTGAATATCTGCAATTGGCCCGACCGCTGTCACACTTCTGACGAAGCCCGCTTGGCCTTGCCGACAAAGCTATCTTCTTTTTCCCTCAGAAGCGGCACCGCAATTCAATGCCGGCTTGTACAGGCCGACCCCGTTGGGCAAATCCGTTGCCCATGCTCTCAAAGTAAAAGGCTGTGTAATCCTCGTTCAAGGCGTTCCTTATCCAAAAGTCGATCTGCCCCTTCCCCTTGCGCAGGCTCAGACGGCCATTCAGCGTGCCATACAATGGCTGGCTGGCCGTATTCTCTTCTGTCCAATAGATGCGACCCGCCGCTTTATAGTTGGCATCCAGCACGATGCAATCCATCCAATGGCCGTTCCGCAGCTGGAACGTGTATTGGCCGCCAATGTTTAAAGTATGCTTGGGCACAAAGGGAACATAGTGGCCTTGGCGGTTTACGTTCTTCATCTCACCTTCCACCTTGATGTTGGTGGCATAATCCCTAAAGACCGCATACGTATAGCCATACGAAACATTCAGCCGCAACTGAGAGAGAGGGACGGCCTGCAGAGCCACTTCTGCCCCATAGCTATGGCTTTTGCCGGCGTTCAACGTGATGCGCCCCAATCCGTTTTCCGAAAAACGTGCCACCTGCTGGTCGCGGGTGTCCATGTAGAACACCGCCAAATCGGTCTGCAGCTTTCCTCCCGCTAAGCTGAGATGAGCGCCGGCCTCGTAGTTCCAGGTGTATTCAGGTTTGTAGCGGGTGGCTTCACGCACATCCGGCAACTCATTTTTCATCTGTCCTATCATGGAGCCGAAACTGCTGAAGTTCTCGTCCTGCGCGATGGCATCCATCATGGAATTGCTCAACAGTCCGGTAATCAGATCGGAAAACATCTGGATGTTGTAGCCCCCAGACCGATAGCCACGGGCAGCGGTCAGGTAAACATTGTTTTCCTTCCATTCATATTGCAAAGCGAATTTAGGCAAGAGCTGCACATAGTCCGTAGATTCTTTTCCCACATATTCGGCCAAAGCGACCAGCGGATTTTTGTTCGTGATGGAAAAAGGCATGCCAGGAACAGTCACCGAGAAGTTGAAATCAGTGGGGTCAGCGGCAGAATGGTAGTCCATGCGGATTTTCTCATAGTCTAAGCGCAGTCCCACGGTGGCTGAAAGTCCCGGTACCAGCAAGTCGTTGAAAGTGGACTGGTGGAAAAGGGCGCCGCTCAAGGTAGGCGTGTCGAAACTTCCTCCCACACGCAAGCTTTCATTGTTGATGCCGAGATGCATGGCCGGCATGTTCGGATTGGCGGCGGACAGGCGGTCGAACACAGAGTTGGCGTTTTCCTCAATGACGCTTTCAATGCCTTGACGGTGAAACAAGACGGGACCGTCAGTGTGCAGCCATTGATAGAAACCGAAAGCGCCGGTGGTCCATTGCCAGCTGGAGCCGGGAAGAGACTTGAGAATGATTTCCTCGGACAAGGTGTTCATCCGCTGCTTCTGCTCGATGTTGAAAGTGTGGAGGGGTGTGAAATCCTGATCCATGAACATCCGGTCTTTCAGGAACTGGTAACCGGTGACGGCACTCAGAGTGAAATGACGGGTGCGGCGCTCTAAGTTGAATCCGGCATTCAGCAGGTTGCGGAAGTAACTGCTGGCCTCATCGTTGCAGATGGAACCGATAAACGGCTTCAGTTCTTCTGGCTGCTGAGCGGGATCCGTCTTGCCTGAATAAAAATAAGGATATCCCCCCTGATCGCTGTATTCATAGCTGAGCGTAAAGTCCAGTTTCCAGCTTTCCGCAGGAAGCCAGATGCTCCGGATGCGTCCGCCTGCAGCCTGCCCCTTGTCTTCCTTGGCACGGTTGCGGGCAACGTTCCTGAAAAATCCTCCGTCGTAATCATAAAAGCCTCCGGCTGAGAAGGCGAAGCGGTCGGATATGCGGTGATAGTGTGTGAGCGATGCCTGATAAGCGTTGCGGGTAGCCGCTCCCAGGCGCACGTCCGTGCCTTGATAAGAGAAAGGAGACTTGGTATGGATCCGCATCAGTCCTCCCATGGCATTGCGTCCGTACAAAGTGCCCTGAGGACCGCGCAACACGTCAATGCGTTCCACGTCCGCATAGCTGAAATCGAAAGCCGACTTGTCAATGTAAGGGATGTTGTCGACATACAGCCCCACCGAAGGTGTGTTGATGCGCGACCCGATGCCGCGGATGTAGACGGCCGACGTGAGGCGTGACCCGTAATCGGGAATGAAAAGATTAGGCACTACGGATGTCAAGTCTTTGATGGTGTTCACTTGTGCTCGCTGCATGTCTTGCTGAGACAGCTGAGTGAAGGAAACGGGCTGTTCCCGCAAGGCTTTGTTCTCTTTCGGGGTGGAAATGACCACTATCTCATCGATATTCACCACTTTCAGGGTATCTGGCTCTGCAGCCTGCGCCTGGAATTCCGCTCCCGCCAGAAAAAGAGCACAAGCCAATGTCTTGTATAAAAGATTGCTCATCGTTTTCTTTATTCCTTAGATGTTTTCAGCGTGCAAAGTAACGGAAAATCTTTGGAACGGACAATCCTCATTTATGAGGAGAAGGTTCAGACGCTGTCTGCCTCCACATAGCCATGCATCACAGCGTAGATGGTCAGCCCCGACAGCGAACGGATGCCCAGTTTTTCCACAATGTTTTTGCGATGGGAAATGACAGTGGTCAGACTGATGTTCAGTTTGTCGGCTATCTGCTTGTTGATAAGCCCTTTGACCAGGAGCACCAGCACTTCCACTTCTCGTGCCGTCAGTTCATGAGCGTCTGCCTGACGGGGAGGACGCTCAGCGGGATGTCCATGCCGGTGCAGCTGCAGAATGCTTCTTACCAGCTCTTTTTCTTCCTGACAGATATTCAGGGTGAGCACGCCTGCCAGCTGAGGATTTCCGTCGCTTCCGGTCAGCACGATGGTCTTAGGGCTCCGCTCCAGGAAAAAGGCCGTATGCTCAAAATAGATCTGCGCCGAAAGAAAATAGTGTACATACATGTCGGGAGTATCGTCCGTAAAGGCTTCAAACGAAGGGAAGGTACGGATGACGGCTGCAGGAATAAGCTCTTCCAGCAGGACACGCAAGCCTAAACAGCTCAACGTATTAGGATCGATTATCGCAATTTCGGGAGACAAAACCAGTGAGCAGTGATTAGCGGTTAGTGATTAGCGGCCATATATTCTGAAAGGGCTTCGGCACACCGTTCTCCATCGATGGCGGCAGAGACGATGCCGCCGGCATAACCGGCACCTTCGCCACACGGGAACAGTCCCCGAAGACGGACGTGCTGCAAGCTGTCCTTATCCCGAAGGATACGGACAGGCGAAGAGGTGCGGGTCTCCACACCGATCATGACCGCTTCGTTGGTGAGGAAGCCGTGAGCGTTGCGTCCGAACTGACGGAAACCCTGCTCCAGACGTTTGGAGACAAAGGGCGGAAGCCAAAAGTGCAAAGGCGACGCTATGAGCCCCGGCGCGTAGGATGATTTCGGCAAATCGGCACTCAACCGATGATTCACGAAATCGGCCATGCGCTGGGCAGGCGCCGTCTGCTTACGGTTGCCTTGCAGCCAACAAGTGCGCTCCAGCTGTTCCTGAAAGGCCAGCATCCGAAGGACTGCAGGAGCGGAAGCATCTGGCTTAAAGCCTATAGTATTGCACTCCAAGTCTTCGGGACGCAGTTCCACCACCATGCCGCTGTTGCTCCAATACGAGCCTCGGTTGCTTGGACTCATGCCGTTCACCACTATCTGCTCCGGACCGCTGGCGGCAGGCACCACAAACCCGCCAGGACACATGCAAAAACTGTACACTCCCCGTCCGTCTGCCTGCGTCACAAAACTGTATTCGGCTGCAGGCAACCAGCGTCCACGGCCTTGCCGGCTGTGATACTGAATCTGGTCAATCAGTCTCGCCGGATGTTCCAGACGAACCCCCACAGCTATGCCTTTGGCCTCAATCTCCACACCGTGCGCGGCCAGCCAGCGGTAAACATCCCGCGCGGAATGTCCGGTAGCCAGAATGACAGGTCCCAAGAAACATTCGCCAGTATGGGTTTCAATGCCTTTCACCTCTCCTCCCTCTATAAGGAGGGCATCCATGCGTGTCTCAAAATGCACCTCCCCGCCACATAGCAAGAGGGTGTTTCGCATGTTTTCTATAACGCGCGGCAATTTGTCCGTGCCGATGTGAGGATGTGCGTCTGCCAGGATAGAAACGGAAGCGCCATGCTGGCAAAACACATGCAGGATCTTGTCCACATTCCCCCGTTTTTTGCTGCGGGTATAGAGCTTGCCGTCCGAGTAAGCTCCCGCTCCTCCTTCTCCAAAACTGTAGTTCGACTCCGGATCAACAGCCTGTGTACGGGAAATCTGTGCCAAATCGCGTTTGCGGTCACGCACGTTCTTTCCTCGCTCCACCACGACCGGACGGAAGCCCAACTCAATCAGACGCAACGCGGCAAACAGTCCGCCAGGCCCGGCTCCCACCACAATGGCCTGAGGCCGGTCTTCTACATTCTTATATAATATAGGTGTATATCCATCGTCCTTGGGAAGTTCATTGACATAGACACGCACGGTCAGGTTGACATAAACAGTCCGCTGGCGCGCATCAACGCTTCTCTTCAGAATACGCAGAGCCGTGATGTTCCGTTCGTCCAATCCTTTCTCTTGGCTCAAATAAGCTTTCAGCCGCTGTTCATCGGCTGCCGTTTCAGGCAATATGCGGAGTTGATATTCGTAAGTCATTGGGTAATTTTTTTAGTTGCAGTCTTGCGTATTGGCTTTCCTCCTTTCGTTTATGCCAAAATCAACAATCAGCATTCTCGCATCGCAAAAGCGCAGCATAGCTATACAATTGCGATGCAAAGATATACATTAATATTCTAATTCGCACGATTATGCATGCAAATTAAAAAAAGCGCAGCTCTGACAGACCGTTTCCGGAATCACGCGGTCCTCTATGCAGTAGAAAAAAGAGGTCGGTTGCTTGAACAAGTCTGCGGATTTTCCGGCATCATAGGTTACTTGTCCAAGTATTATAGGATACTTTGCCATTTATTACTGCTTCATTGGCCATTTATCCTATGATGCTTCACAACCGGATCTTCCTGCCTGCCTCCTTCTTTCGGGTCAGCCCGAAAAGTCGGTTGCAAGGTAGCTGGAAGAAGTAGGTTGATCATCGGGACAAAATCCTGTCCGGGCTTTTTCCGACAGTCTCTTCCTTAATCCGCTGTCATATAACGAAAAAGAGGAGAACCGTTGCCGATTTTCCTCTTTTTCCGTGTGACCCCGCTGGGACTCAAACCCAGGACCTTCAGAACCGGAATCTGACGCTCTATTCACTAAGCTACGGAGCCTTGTCTCGTTTTCGGGATGCAAAAGTAGAAAAAAACTTCGCATCTTCCTAATGTTTTTGCTATTTTTATTTTTCCTCCCCTCCATACAGCATATTGTTATTTTGCAGGACAAAAAAGAAAAATCAAGCGCAAATTGCTATTTTTACCTATAAAATGATAGCATGTATAGATATTATTTCTATCTTTGCCGAACAATTTAATATAATATAGAAAATAAAAACCTATGAGTTATTTAATAAAACCTGAAGAGTATCATCCTTTGTTGGACTTGAAACAGACGGAAGTGGGAATCAAACAGATCAAAGACTTCTTTCAGATGAACCTTTCCTCTGAACTGCGGCTGCGGCGTGCCACCGCTCCACTTTTTGTGCTGAAGGGCATGGGCATCAACGATGACCTGAACGGCGTGGAACGCCCTGTCAGCTTTCCCATCAAGGATATGGGAGACATGCAGGCAGAAGTGGTGCATTCGCTTGCCAAATGGAAACGGCTGACGTTGGCTGACTATCACATCGAACCGGGATATGGCATCTATACGGACATGAATGCCATCCGCGCAGACGAAGAACTGGGCAACCTGCACTCCCTCTACGTCGACCAATGGGATTGGGAACGGGTGATCACCCCCCAAGACCGGAATGTGGATTTCCTGAAAGAAATAGTCTGCCGCATCTATGCCGCCATGGTGCGCACGGAATATATGGTGTATGAAATGTATCCGCAAATCAAGCCCTGGCTGCCCCAGCATCTCCACTTTATCCATGCAGAGGAGTTGCGCCGGCTGTATCCGAATCTGGAGCCTAAATGCCGCGAACATGCCATCGCACAGAAATACGGAGCTGTGTTTATCATCGGCATCGGCTGCAAGTTAGGAGACGGAAAGAAACACGACGGACGGGCACCGGACTATGACGATTACACCTCCCCCGGACTGAACGATCTTCCCGGACTGAACGGTGACCTGGTGTTGTGGAACGAAGTGCTGCAACGCAGCATCGAGCTTTCGTCCATGGGCATCCGGGTGGATAAGGCAGCTCTGCAACGCCAGCTGAAAGAAGAGGGAGAAGAAAGGCGTCTGGAACTTTATTTCCACAAACGGCTGATGGACGACACCTTGCCGCTCTCCATCGGTGGAGGTATCGGACAGTCCAGACTCTGTATGTTCTACCTGCGGAAAGCACATATCGGCGAGATCCAGGCAAGCATATGGCCGGAAGGCATGAGAAAAGAATGTGAGGCATGCAACATCCACTTGATTTAACCCGCCAGCCATGGAAGTCCAAATAGAAGAAAGCTGGAAAGCCCGGTTGCAGCCGGAATTCGACAAAGACTATTTCCGCAATTTGACCGGCTTTGTGCGCGAAGAATATAAGAAAGGTCCTGTCTATCCTCCCGGAAGGCTGATATTCAATGCCTTCAACCTCTGCCCGTTCGACCGCGTCAAAGTGGTCATCATCGGGCAAGACCCTTACCACGGACCCGGGCAGGCGCACGGATTGTGTTTCTCGGTAAATGACGGCGTTCAGTTTCCGCCTTCGCTGGTCAACATTTTCAAAGAGATTAAGAGTGACATCGGCACTGACATGCCGCTTTCGGGCAACCTGACCCGCTGGGCGCAACAAGGAGTGCTCCTCTTAAACTCCATCCTGACGGTACGCGCCCATCAGGCCGGCTCTCATCAGAATCAGGGATGGGAAATGTTTACCGATGCCGTTATCCGCCTGCTTGCCGAAGAACGGGAACACTTGGTCTTCCTCCTATGGGGAGCATACGCCCAGCGAAAAGGAGCCTTCATCGACCGCAGCAAGCACTTGGTGCTGGCCTCCGCTCACCCCTCTCCCCTCTCTGCCTACAACGGTTTTTTCGGCAACCGGCATTTCAGCCAGACCAACGCGTACCTGAAAGCGCACGGAGAAACAGAGATCAAGTGGTAATATGTTTTGAGTTTTAGAAGCAGATAGCCGGATGGTTCCGGATTCATCTCCATTGATTGCCGTCCAACAAAATTATTGTTTTGACAAAGGGAGCAAGCCATAGCGGAGCATGCCATTGGTTTGCTCCCTTTGGGGCATTCGCCAAAAGCATGAAACATTCACATTTCTTATCTGTTGGACACAGGTTTCAGAAAGCCTCCTAATGAAATTTCACCGAAAATAATTGGAGATTAAGAAGTTACGATGAAAGCGAGCTTGAATGAAAATGAAGGGGAAAGCGAGTGAAAAAGAATGCGTGAAGCCATGGCCTGGCAGCAAGATTCACCAGAAAGTATTGACAAACAAGCAGATAAATCATCGGTAAAAGCGTGAAGGATTCTATTTGATTTTCTGACAAAACCAATAAGGATAGCACATTCTTCCAACTTGAAAGCCTTACAGAACCAAGCTTGTTTTTTAGGAAGTGGCAACAACATTGACACTCATTTTCAGTTTCAGACTTTCGCGAATGCAGGTGTTTCCTGTCCGCTTTCCCTTACGGTAGAACCGTAAAATCATTACAACATACATTCCTTCATAAGGACGCAAGAACGAACGCATAAGACGCGCACATTCCTCATGGACGGCACGCGTGCGGCACATCCGAATCACGCGTGCGGCACATCCGAATCACGCGTGCGGCACATCCGAATCACGCGTGCGGCACATCCGGATCACGCGTGATTTATCAGCGTCCCCACATAGTTAAGGCCGATGCTCACACAGCATATAGTCTGCGGCATCGGCCTAACCCCTAAAAAATTGCGAACTAATCGCAAGCAGAAATACCGTTTGTTTGTATTTTGCCAATCAATACCATTGGACATTGCTTTGCGTCTGGCTTCTCTTGTCCCACTTCAAGTCCTGCAGGATGCTGGCCGTCGCATTGATCTTAAAGTTATAATACTTATAGCGTCCGAAGGGCGCGATGCTGGCCGACATGGTGAAGCAGTGCAAGTCTCGCGTGATGTTGAAAGCAGTCTGCGTGATCTCTTTCGCATTGAAGTCATAGCCTGAGTTGAAGCTGATGGCCCACTTGTTGGAAATCTTGATATTCCCGTTGATGTTGAGGGCGTTCAGGCTGAACTTGTAAGGATAACGCATCTTCTTGCGGTTGATGGGCTTGCTGCGGTCTTCGCTGATGTTGAAGCCCGTGCTCAGGTTGATAGACCACGGCATTTTGAACACCTGGTAACCCTCGGAATCCACAGCCGCCTGCTCTTTCTTCTTTTCAGGAATCCCCCGGCTGTCATCTTCATCTCCACCGCTGCTGTCTTCCTCCTGCTTGTCTCCCTCGCCGCTCTCCTCTTCGTCCTCTCCCGTGAAAAAGGCTTTGATCTTCTTCCACGAATCGTTGTTCAGGGTATAGCTGAACGAGGTTCCATAGCCTTGGAAGATACCAAAGCGTCCGTAAGACCACTCGGTGC
Organism: uncultured Bacteroides sp.; assembly: GCA_944322335.1. Taxonomy (GTDB): domain Bacteria; phylum Bacteroidota; class Bacteroidia; order Bacteroidales; family Bacteroidaceae; genus Bacteroides. The sequence goes on along the minus strand of CALUOU010000007.1, from coordinate 29,888 downwards.
GGTCGTTATCCACCACGTTTCCATTCTCATCAAACTTATAACCATACGTCTTGAACGAGGAGCTCATGCTGAACGTATAATTCTTGCTGAGCTTCAAGCGGAGATTCAGGCTCAGGTTGCTCCACGGACGCACCTTGGCAGCCGTGTTATACGAGATGTTGGCACCCAATTCATCAATCAGGCTGATTTTCCGGATAGAGTCGTTCTTATCCTTGAATTTCATTTCCAGGTTGTTGGAAAGGCTGAAAGAGATGGTTCCCGACCTTCCCTCTCCGGGGGGGCTGAAAGCTTGTCCGGCAAAAGGCGAGTAACGGATGGTGTCCTGCGTGCCGTTGCTGTTGAGGCGGGTGTAGGACTCATAATAGCCGTAACGGTCTGAGCCAAAGTCCGGCGAAGCGCTGAAACTGACGGAGGGTGTGATGACGTGACGGATCTGTATGGCCTTCTTCGGGAAGAAGAGCGGCTTGTACATGCCATAGATTTTCGTATTGACACTCATACTGGCGCTGTAGTTATACACCCGGTAGAAGCCGTAGAGCGTGTCGCGCACCACTTCGCCCGATGTGCCGGCCGACGGATCCCAGTCCTGCATCACCTTGCGGGTGTACCAGCGTTCGGTGTAGTTCACGCTGGGAGTCACGTTGAAATACTTGAAGAGGGTGAAAGTGGCGCTGATGGGGATTTCGTGCTGCATGGCGTTTTCCCAGTCCCGAAGCAAGTTCGACTTGAACAGCATGTTGTCCTTGGTCTCGATGCTGTTCTTGAAACGGCCCGTATAGCGCACGGATATTTTCTCATACCATTTTTCATCGCCCACGGCTTTCTTCCGCTTAAAGGGATAAATGGTCGTCAGCGAGATGTTCAAGTCCGGCAAGGTCATGTTGATGGACGAGTCGCGCATGCTCTGTGCGATGTTGGAAGTGGCCGAGATGGTCAGCTTCTTGTCAAACAGGTAGCGCGTATAGCTGATACTGGATGTCTTGGTGTTCTGCGACATGGCCTGCGAGTTGTAGAGGTTGCCGATGTTGGTGCGCTCGTAGCTGCTGGTGGCGAAGTTCACACTGGCCGAAAATGTCTGGTTGGGATTGGCTTTCGGATCTTGCCGGTGTGACCACACGATCTTGAAGTCCTTGGCCACGGAGTAGTCCGGCAGTCCCTTGTCACCTGTCTTGGTCACCTGATAGCTGGCCTGCAACAGACCTGAATACCGGTACCGCTTGATATAGTTGGTCTCCGCGTTCAGTGCCCACGACCCTTTGGTGAAAATGTCTCCCCTCACCTGCAAGTCCATCTGGTCACTGATGGCGAAGTAATAACCGCCGTCGGTCAGGCCGAAGCCTCGGCTGGAATCGTCCATATAGGAAGGCATGATGAATCCGGACTGGTAGCTGCTGGAGAACGGGAAAAAGAAGAACGGCACCGCCAGCGGCAAAGGCACGTCTTCCACCACCAGGTAAGCCGGACCGGTCACCACGTTTTTCTTAGGCCGCACTTTGGCATAGGTCATCTTCATGTAGAAGTGAGGGTGCTCATGATTGTCACACGTGGTGTACATACCGTCACGCATGTACAACTCGTCGCCCGATCCCTTTTTGGCATTGTTGCCCACTACGTAGCCCTCGCCTTGCTGGGTGACGACGTTGCTGATAAGTCCCTTCTTGCTCTTGAAGTTGTAGTGGATGGTGTTCGTTTCGTAAGGGGTGTCTCCGTCCGTAAAGACCGGCATTCCGCTCACGTTGCCCAAGGAGTCTTCTATGCCGTGGGCATACACCGTGCTGCTGTCCATGTTCATGGTGATGACATCGGCAGTCAGCTCAATGGGACGGGGCTGCTGGTAGACCACTTTCCCCGCGCCATAGAGATGGGCAAATCCGCTTTGCGTAAAGACGATGGAGTCCGTCGCCTCATAGGTGACAGGATATTCCAAGGCATTGTTCTTCTTCGCCGCCGCAGAGTCTGCGGTCAGGGTGTCGCCGGAAAGCACAGCCAAGGAATCGCTCCGCAGCGAATCCTGCGGCTGGACGAGCTGCGCGTCTCTGTCTGGCAATCTCACCCTTCCCCGTCTGCGCTGCGAGACAGCTTCATCAGAGAGAAGAAGCAAGACGAACAAAAGTATAAACGATATGAATGCTTTTGATTTCAATGGCTTTGTTTACTTATGAGTTCCCGATAGGGGGAGCAAAAGTACATAATTTATGCGTATAATCTTCTTTTATTTAAAGAATTTTAGGTTGCTACAAGAAGAGTTCGCACCAATGGTCGAACCGCTTCACACCGGCCTCACCATATTTTTCCAGACTTTTCCGGGCTTTTTCCACACTTTTCTCCTTGTCCAGATGGGTCTTGGAGTAGAACTTATCGGCAAAACAGACCACTTGCTCCTCCAGGCTGACCGGTGTCATCTCGCGATGGGGCACCGGCAGATTCTGCCGGACGATCTCTTCCAGCGAAAGGCCGGCTCCCGTATGCCGCTCACACACGAGGGCGTGGCGGGGCAATCCTTCTTTGCGCACCAGTTCGGCTCCCAAATAGCCATGGCATATATAAGGGTACTTGCCGAAGCAGCAGATCGTGTCTGCATCCGTCAGAAAGATGCCGATGTCATGCAGCATGGCCGCTTCGTATAGAAAGGTCTTATCTAACGCAAGCTCCGGATGACGTCCGGCAATCCATAAAGCTTTCTCTGCCACAGAGTGGCTATGGGTCAAGAGAATCCGTTTCAACTCGTTCTCTTCGGGATAATATTTGTTGATCAACAAGTCTGGAGACATATTCTTTCTTTCCTTTAGTATATTATGCGGAAGGAGTGATCACGAATCGCTAATCACGGTTTCCTCTTAAATTTATAAATCAGTATTTCCGCCCGCAGGTCACAGCTTCTATAGGAAGTGTGTTCCACTTCTTCCAACTCATAACGGCCGTCACAATGCTGCAGGAAACAGTCTTTATCCGCCACAGAAAGAGCCACATATCCTTCCTGGGGCTGCTCGCGGCCAAAGTCTCTCAAACGGTCTTTCAGATAGAAATTGGCGCAATAGAAGCGGATCATGCGGTCTGTGTAAGTGTAGAAGCAGCCATCGGGCACGTACTGTTCAAAACGTTCAGCCAATTTCTTATCAGACTTTACCCGCAACACCGTTGGCTGATAAAATCCGTCCAAGGCCACGAAGATGCAAAGCATGCATCCCGCTACGGCATAGAGCAAAGACCTCGCGGAAGCCTTCTTGGCCAATGCCCAATAGGTGCAGAGACCGGCCGCCACCGGAAGCAGGACGATCACCCACTGGGCAAAGGAAGGAGTGGCATCCGCCAAGGCACGCATGAAGGCCACGTTCTCGGCGGCATGGCGTCCCGTACCCCAGATGCTGTCAGGCACCAGACCGAAACGCACGGCAAGGAAAGTCAGCATCAGCAACATGCACAGCGAAGCGAAAATCCATGCGGATATTTTAAGCGCCTTAGCTCCCCGCTGTACCAACGCTTGCAAATAGTCTGCCAGCAGCATGGCCACGAAGGGATAGATGGGCAGGAGATAGACGCTGCGCTTGCTCTTCGGAATACAGTAGAAGATGAAGATGAACAGGATGACCACCCATGCGAACTGCTGCCAAGGCGAAAGGGAACGGAATCCTTGCCAAGCCTTTTTCAGCCTATCCGCAAGAGAACTCCCGGCCGGCAGAAGCCGCATCTGCCTCCAGCGCAGGCCGAAGAGAGAAATCAGCAGAACCAAGGTCCAAGGCACCCATCCCCAAATGAGGGTCAGGAAGTTGTACCACATCGGATTGTAATGTGAAGCATAGGACATGGTGCCTGCAAACCGGTCCCAGTTCTCCTCCATCATCAGATCCACAAAGGCTTGTCCGCCTTCGCGAGCGGCAGCCCAGAACCACAGTCCCAGCGGAACCAGCGAGAACAGCCCTATTATTAATAAGGTGAAAAAGGTCTTGAAGAACGGACGGCCTTGCAGGAGCTGGTAAAGCCCGATGGCCACACATGGAAAGATGGAGCCGACCGGCCCTTTGGTCAAAGTGCCGCAAGCCATCAGAAGGATAGCCAGCCAGGGAAGCCCCTTGCAATTCCGCTCGTCCCACCGGAACAGCAGGCAGAGGGAAATCACGATGAACGAGACCTGCAACATGTCCAGCCGGCACGCCACTGCCGCCCGGTGGACTTCAAACGAGGTCAGCAGCAAAAGAGAGGTCAGCACAGCCGTCTGCACATTCTTCCGTCTGGCCACGAAGCGGAAAAACACCAGCAGCATGGCTATGAAGCTGAAAGCAGACGGAAGGCGGGAAGTAAACTCGGTCACTTCGCCAAAAGGCAAAGAGAAAGCCGCAATGGCCCAGTACAAGAAGAGCGGTTTATAGGGAATGTCACCGCCATAGTTCACAGGCAGGATCCAGTTGCCATGTTCGATGATGGACATGGCAACGATGGCCTCACGCGGCTCCCCCTTGGTGTGGAAGACGGTTTCGCCCAAAAAGGGGACTATCACAAGTATGCTCAGCAGGGCAATGAACCAAAACGCTGTTTTTCTGTCAGACATATTTCTTTCCATTCAAATTTAAATCGTTTTCCGGGCGCAAAAGTACGAATTATTCTGCAACAATGCCTAACTTTGGCGGCTCAATCGTGAGTTTCCTCCGATAAACTTATGAAATCAGAAACAAGATGAAGATAACTTTGCCCGGAAAATGGCCTGAATTTATGCGCTTTGCCTTGGTTGGCGGCCTGGCCACGGCCTTGCACTATGGACTGTACATCGTTTTGCAGCTGTTCATCAATGTCAACATAGCCTATACATTAGGATATGCAGGAAGTTTCATCGCCAATTTCTACCTGACCGCCTATTTCACGTTCCGCCGGAAACCGTCCTGGCGGAAAGCCTTCGGTTTCGGCGGAGCGCATTTGGTGAACTATTTGCTGCACATCGGCCTGCTGAACCTCTTTCTTTGGCTGGGCTTGTCACGTCCGTTGGCTCCCTTTCCCGTGTTTGCCATCGCCATTCCCGTCAATTTCCTGCTTGTCCGACTGGTGTTTAAAGGAAAGAAAGCTGAATAAGAAGGGACGAAGGACGCGCGGCGCAATGAACGGTCCGGCAGTCTGTATGCAAGGCGCGGCTTTTGCCAATGCGCTGAAACAGCCGATGCGGGGCGGCTCAGTCGATCACCCACTTACGATTGTAAGGCACCGTCTTTTCAGGATCGTAATGCATGCCTTCCTGAGTAGGAATCTTCAGCACATAAGTGCGCCCGCTCCTGTTTTGCAGCGAATAGCCTCTCAGCCAGGGATTGGCGTCCTTCAGCTGCGCAAAGCTTATCCCCTGCTCGCGGGCAAAGTCAGCCAGATCTTCAATGCCGGCAGTGACAGTCAGCTCCTTATACGGAATGGGGGGATAAAGCTGTTCACGCTTCAGCAGGAAACCGTATCGCTGAGGCTGGCTCAAGACCGCCTTGGCAGCGAGCAGGCGGAACATGTAGCGGGAAGTCTCTTCCACCAGCCACAAGTCTGCAGCCTGCGTTGCCTGCTGCTTTTTCATTTCAGAAGAGATGCGGCCCTGCCCGGCATTGTACGAAGCGGCCACACACAGCCAATTGCCATATTTCTCATAAGCCTGTTTCAGATATTTGCAGGCAGCCACCGTCTCTTTTTCCACATGATAGCGCTCGTCGATGTTGGCATTGACCTCCAGCCCAAATTCCCGCCCCGTGCCTTGCATGAACTGCCAAAGTCCCGCCGCTCCAGCCGGACTCTTGGCCAAGGTGTTGAGACTGCTCTCAATGACGGCCAGATACTTGAAGTCATCGGGCACGCCTTGTTCTTTCAGAATGGATTCTATGATGGGGAAATAACGGTTGGCCCGTTTGATGGACAGCATGGTGGTGGAGTGCATGAAAGTGAAAGTCATCAGCTCGCGGTCCATACGTTCCCGATGGTCATACCGCTTCAGGTCTATGATTTGTCCGGCAAATCCGATTTGATCGGGGATGGGAGGCGGAGCCACACACGAAGGCACTTCCGCCTTCGCCGAAGTTTTCTCAGTGTCCAACAAACAGCTGCCCGTCAGAAAAGGCAATGTCATTCCGACGCACAAGGCAATGCCGGCAATCAGCAGATAATGTAAGGTTTCTCTTTTTTTCATTTGCATAAATTAGTTTATCAGTTTATTCACATTCATCATTAACCGTCACTTCCGGATCTTCATCCGAACCCACAGAGCGGACGGAATCAGCCGCCACAAGGCGACAAGCATGCGGTAACGCCAATCGATGGTGACCGTCCGTCTCCTTTTCCGGGCAGCGTTGAGGATGCTGCGTGCCACCGCTTGGGGATTCATCAGCATGGGGAAGCGGGATCCTTTCAGCAAGGGCGTATCCACAAAGCCCGGACGCGCGTCGGTGAAGCCCACTTCCACTCCTCGGATACGCGCCCGTTGTTCCAACGCCTCGACATACATGTTCTGAAAACGTTTGGTTGCCGAATAAGACGGTGCCATGCCCAGTCCTTTGGTTCCCGCTATGGAGCTGATGACAACGATCTGACGGAACGTTTCGGGATGAGCCTCCGCAAATTGATAAGCCGTGCCCACCATGCGCACAAATCCTACGGCATTGGTCATGGCCGTATGCTCTTCTAACTTGAAATCCAGATTCTCTTCATAGAATCCGATGCCGGCACAATGGACAAACATGTCAAATCCATCCATTTGGCGAATCAGCCCAAGCAATTCCTCGCGGGCTGCCGGCTTTTCGATGTCGATAGAGGCCGCATAAACTTGTGCAGGTGCCTTTGACTTCAATTCAGACAAAGCCTTTTCATTCCGTCCGGTCACGCCTACCTTCCAGCCAGCCTCCAGCAGCTGAAGGGTTATTTCTTTTCCGATGCCAGAAGTGGCACCAGTGACAATAGCTACGTTCATTTTGCCAATCTTAATTTAGGAATGGGTTTTGCAAGGTATTTGGATAATGAAGGTGCTTCCTATGCCCACAGTGGACTCCACCTTGATTTTTCCGCCCATCTTCTGAAGAATAGCCCGACTGATGGGCAGTCCCAGTCCTACTCCCTGCTGGAAAGAGTCCACCTTCTCAAAGCGTTTGAAAATGCGCTCCAGCATGTCGGCCGGGATGCCTTGTCCGGTATCGCTCACTCGGATTTCAATGCCTTCTTCGTCCACTCTTCCAGTAATTTCCACCTCTCCTTTTCGAGTGTTTTTCAAGGCGTTAGACAACAGGTTGCTCACCACCTGCTTGATGCGTGTCCGATCCGCTTCCACCATACAGCCCTGCGGGAAACCGGCTGCTGTCAGGACAACCTGCGGGGGGATGTTCTGTTTTTCATCCTCCACACACTCCTGCATCAGCTCTGCCGGGTCAAACCAAGCCACTTTCAGATCAAAGCCCCCCGACTCCATGCGCGCCACGTCCAGCACGTCGTTAACCAGTTTCAGCAGCAAGTCCGTATTATGCTTGATGAGCTTGATGAACTCTTCCTGATCGGCCTTGTTCTCAACGGAAGGCAACAGGCTGGAAAAGCCGACGATGGCATTCAGCGGCGTGCGGATCTCATGGCTCATGCTGTCAATAAAGGCCGACTTCATGCGGTCCACTTCCTCCACCTTATCCAGCGCTTTGGTCAGTTTCTCTTCGGTGCATTTCAATGTGGTAATGTCATAGTTGATGCTGACAATTTCGATCATGCCCTCCTCCGGCGCGTATTTCCGGACAAACAGATTGACATGTGTCCACGTACACGAGCCGTCTCCGCGCAGAATCCGCACTTCCCGATTGAACTTGTGTTTCAAGCCCCGCTGCGCGTTCCGCAGAAATCCGATGATTTTTTCCCGGTCTTCGGGATGAATGTGCTGATAGATGCCGGCAATATCCTGCACGGGCAGACTTTCATTTTCACCCACATTGTGGTACCAGCTCTTGGAAGCATAGCCGTTTCTGGTGTATAAATTATAGTAAGCATAACCCACTTTGGCATAATCCCCCACCAGCTCAAACAGGTTTTCAAACTCCTGCACCCGATTGTTGGCCACGATTTCCTCGGTGTGGTCAGCATGGATCAGCAGAAAATTAATGGGATTGTGATGCTCATCATAGAGGGTCGTCACCTTCGTCACAAGATCGATGCTTCCCTCCCGTTTCTCGGTCTGATAGTAAGCGCCTATCTTGGCAAAGTCATACCGGAAAGCGAAGTCGGCATCTTCATGTTTCCGGATCTTCTCCCTCATGTGTGGAGGAAAGATGGGATTCTCAAAAAGGTTAATGCCCATCAGCGCATCCTTGCTTTTAAGATGGAACAGCTCCATTTCTTTGTCATTCAAGTCTATCAGGATCCCGTTCTTGTCATACAGTTCAATGCCTACAGGCAGGTTCTTATAGATGTTGTGGAGAATGCGCTCGCTTTCCTTCAGAGCCTGACGGGCAGAAACGGATTCGGGCGACTCGATGATCTCCACCAGTCCGTAGAGCAGGACGGCTCCATTTTCGTCTGTCTTTTCCATGCAGATCTTACTGCGTGTCCACACATGGCCGTGCGGGGTGCGAAGCAGGTAAACCCCTTCGCGTTGCGGATAGAGTTTTTCAAAAGGCTGGAATTCCGTAGGAGGTCTGGTTTCGTCTGCGATGTATCTGTTGAAGTCTTCAAAACTGATTTCCGGCTGAGGCAGCCCCAACAGGTCGACAATCAGCTTGGAGCAGACATACCGCTTCTTTTCAACTTCAGCCTTCCACCATCCGACGTTGGCTGCGGCAAGTAGCTCGACTAATAATTCATGCTTGAGTTCTTCCATGCAGTTTTTTATGATTGTTGATAGATTATACACCAGAAATAGAATAGATTTCATAACAATCTCTCCGCAAATATATAAAAACATCAAGAATTAGATGCAGTTCATGGACTTATTTTTTGTCTTTTCCCCGAAAAACTCCGATATTTGTCCGTCTCTAATGCATATTCATTAAAAAACTGATAAATTATATGGAAAAAGTGATTGTCAATTCGTATGAGGAGTTTGAGAAGTTAGTCGGTCAGCAGATCGGAGTTTCCGAATACATGGAAATCTCACAAGACCGCATCAACCTGTTTGCCGACGCCACTTCAGACCACCAGTGGATCCACGTGGATGTGGAGCGCGCCAAGGCGGAAAGCCCTTTCCACAGCACCATTGCCCATGGCTACCTGACGCTATCCATACTGCCCCATCTGTGGAATCAGATCATCGAGGTGAACAACCTGAAGATGATGATCAATTACGGCATGGAGAAAATGCGCTTCGGACAGGCCGTGTTGTCAGGACAGCGCATCCGCCTCTCAGCCTCCCTCCAGTCGTTGTCCAATCTTCGCGGAGTGGCAAAGGCAGAAGTGAAGTTTGCCATTGAAATAGAAGGATCCAAGAAAAAAGCCCTTGAAGGGGTGGCAGTGTTCCTATATTACTTTTTATAATGGCCGAGGGCTTATTCTGATTCCGGCCGAATTTCCACTTGCCTGTAAATCATGGTGTTTGCAGACAAGCAATTCCTTAATCCCCTAACTGTTCATGAGGAAATGTTTGCAGCATAGTGTATGGTTGTTCTTTCTTGTTTTGATGTCAGCCACGGCAGCGGCACAGACCAATCCGTATAAGATTGACGATGAGCTTTACAAGATATACGAACGCGCGTTCAAGGAACGGACAAACCGGCAGGGTATGGTCATTGCCGACACCCTGTACCGGCAAGCCGTTGCCAAAGACGACAAAAAGGCCGCATGTCTGGCTTTGACCATTCCGATGCACTGCTATATGAACAACAACGATTCGGCAGCTTTCTTCCAAGCCGTACACCGCTTGCAAGAGGTTTCGCGCGCCAACGGCTACCTGCAGTATTACTATCACGGCTATAACAACCTGATCATCTGGCTGCTCAACAACGGACACTCCCTGGCCGCCTTGCAGATGGCCGAGAAAATGAAACAAGAGGCTCGAAAGGACCGCAACGATTACGGACTCTTCTCCTGCCTGCGAATGCAAGGACACATCTACACCATGCGGGAGAACAGGGCAATGGGTGTGCGTTTCTATAAGATGGCTTTGAATTTCCAACTGGAATACTTGCCAGAGCAAGATCCGGCTCCCCTTTATTGCAACATCGCCGACTATTACAGGCATTTGGACGAAGACTCGCTGCAACTGGCCTTAAACTATGTGGAAAAAGGAATAGAACTGGCCAAGACCTATGAGATCCAGATGCTGGCCACCCTAAGAAAAAGCCAGATTTTCTTTGAGATGGGGCGTAGCCAAGAGTTTGTGGCTCTGTTTGATTCCTGCCAGAAGGCCATGGACAAACGGGGGGTGGTGCAGAAACGGCTATGCACCAGGCTGGAGGTTTACAAAGACATCGTGCAGGGCGACACGGAACAGGCTCTTTCCCATATTGACAAAATCAGGAATCCGTATGAACGTTATTCGCTTTTGCGAACCGTGGCCATAAGGAACGGCGACTACAAACAGGCATATCAATACACCAGTCGGCTGATGCATTTCAAAGATTCCGTGGCAGCCCAGATCCAGTCATCCGACTTGGCGGAGCTGACTGTCCAGTTAGGCAACGAACGCATGAAGCGGGAGGCCAAGTCGCTGGAACTGGAAAACACGACACTCACCTTGAAAAACACACAGCTGGAACTGGAACGGGCGAAAGCGCAAGCCTATATCGAACAGAGCAATGCGGAAAACAGCAAGCTGATCTTGCAAAACCGCGACCTCGAACTGGAAAAACTGAACGGAGAAGTGGAGCGACAAAAAGCCTTGCAGACCCTGTCGAAAAACCGCATCATCCTGCTGAGTGTGGCACTGGCATTCCTGTCGCTGCTCTTCTGCCTGCTGGGCTATAACAGCTACAGACACCGCAAGCTGGTGAACGAACTGACCCAAAGCAACCAAGCACTGGCCGTCGCCCGCGACCTGGCCGAACAGTCGGATAACATGAAGACACAGTTTATCCAGAACATGAGCCACGAAATCCGCACTCCCCTGAACGCGATCGTGGGATTCTCACAGCTCCTGGCAGCGCCTGGCATGACGTTTAGCGACAAAGAAAAAGCGGAATATGGCGAACTGATCCTGCACAACTCAGAACTGCTGACCACGCTCATCAACGACGTGCTTGACCTGGCAAGCCTGGAGAGCGGCAAGTACACCATGCACCTGGCACCCTGCCGTTGTAATGACCTGTGCCGGACCGCCTTGGCCTCGGTGCGTCACCGCAAGGGAGACACAGTAAAACAAGCGTTTACCTCTGAGGTGGACGATGATTTTCTGCTGACTACAGACGAGAAACGGGTGGAACAGGTGCTCATCAACTTCCTGACCAATGCCGAGAAATATACAGAGGAAGGAGAGATCCTCTTGCACTGCTCAACCAGCGAAACGCCGGGCTGCGTCACCTTCTCTGTGGCCGACACCGGTCCGGGAGTTCCGCCGGACAAGGCAGACTTGATCTTCCAGCGTTTCTATAAACTGAACCATTTCAAGCAAGGCACCGGCTTGGGACTGAACATCTGTTGCGTCATAGCCGAACGGCTGCATGGCAAGGTGGAATATGACCGGACTTACACCCGTGGGGCACGCTTCGTTTTTACCTTGCCGCTGAAACACAACGCTTAATATGAACGATCAGAAAAACTGATAGAGAATGAAACAGACTGCTTTTTGCCGCATAGCCGCCCTTGTCATAACCTTTATGTCCCTCGTTTCTGCGGAAGCTCAGACAAACCCTTACAAGATTAACGACGAGCTGTATGTTCTCTATCAGGAGGCGTTCAAACACCGCACCTCTTCCGCCTGCCTTCCCCTGACAGAGACCCTTTATCGGGAAAGCGTGCGCAAGAACGACAAAAAAGCCCAATGCATAGCGTTGGGCGTTCCCGTGATCTATTACATGTCCTTAATCGACTCTGTCCTGATACGCAAAGCCGTGGAACGCCAGCAAAAAGTGTCACGCGAGAACGGATACCTGCAATATTACTATTTTGCCGGAAGCAATTACATCATCTGGCTGCTGAACAACGGGTATTCCTTACGAGCCTTGCATTATGCCCAACACTTGCAAAACCAGGCCATAGCAGACAACCACCACTATGGCTTTTTCACCTGCCTGCGCGCACAAGGACACATCTACAACCGACGGGGCGACAAGGAAAACGGAGGAGAATACTACAAAAAAGCATTGGAATACATGCTGGACTATTTGCCTGAACAAGATCCCGCCTCCATCTGTCGCAACATCATTGACTATTACGTCAGTTTCGGATCTGACTCTCTGACGCAAGCCATGCAATACGCAGAAAAAGCGCTTGCCTACGGAAAAACCTACGAATCCAAGATGAGAATCAGCCTGCAGGTTTGCGAGATTCTGTTCAAAATGAAGCGGTACGAAGACTTCATCCAGCTCTATGACTCCTGCCAGACAGTCATGGCAGAAAAAGGAGTGGTGGTAAGGCAGCAGCCTATCGTTTTAAATACCTATAAGGCTATCCTGCAAAACGATTTCGACTTGGCCAAGAAAGAGGCCGGCAAGATACAGAACAACAAATTTTCATACTATTCCCTGATGGTCAGCATCAGCCTCAAAGAAAATGACTACAAACAAGCGTATAGCTACACACAGCGTTTGAACAGATACATGGATTCTGTCTCACGCCAAGTGAGAGAGACTGATCTGGCGGAGCTTTCTGTGCAGTTGGGTGCCGAACGCATGAAGCGGGAAGCCCAAGCCCTGGAACTGGAAAACACAGAACTTACCTTGAAAAACACAGCCTTGACCCTGAAAAACACACAACTGGAACTGGAGCAGGCCGAAGCGCGAGCCTACATAGAACAGGAAAGGATGAACAACGAAATGGAACAGCAACAGGCTGAACAAAAAGAGCGGGAGCTGATCAACCGTAACCGCATTAACTTGCTGAGCTTAGGATTATTCTCTTCTTTTCTTTTCCTATGTTTCCTGGGTGTCTATCTGTACAGGCACCGTCGGCTGATCACAGCATTGACCAGAAGCAATCAGGCATTAGCCGTTGCCCGCGACCTGGCCGAGCAGTCTGACAACATAAAAACCCAGTTCATCCAAAACATGAGCCATGAGATCCGCACGCCGCTGAATGCCATCGTGGGATTCTCTCAGCTCCTGACAACGCCCGGCATGGAGCTGGACGAAAACGAAAAGACGGAATACGGCGAACTGATCCAACAGAACTCAGAGCTGCTGACCACTCTGATCAACGATGTGCTCGACCTGGCCTATCTGGAAAGCGGCAAGTACACCATGCGCCGGTCTCCCTGCTCATGCAATGACCTCTGCCGCACAGCCCTCGCCTCAGTCCGCCACAGGAAGGGAGATGCGGTGAAGCAGATCTTCACTTCCGAGGTGGACGATGGTTTCCTGCTGACAACCGACGGAAAGAGGGTGCGGCAGGTGCTCATCAATTTCCTGACCAACGCCGAAAAGTACACGGAACAGGGAGAAATCCATTTGCATTGCTCCACATCCGAGGTGCCAGGCCACATCACCTTCTCTGTGGCCGACACCGGCCCTGGGGTTCCGGCTGACAAGATCGACCTGATCTTCAACCGTTTCTATAAAGTGGACCATTTCAAGCAGGGCACCGGTCTGGGGCTGAACATTTGCCGCATCATTGCCGAACGGCTGCATGGCGAGGTGAAGTATGACCGCACCTACACCCGTGGAGCACGTTTTGTACTGGTGCTGCCGCTGTGACTCACAGGAGGAGCAAACGGCTGTATCGTCTCAAAGAATACAAACATCACAGAGACTTTCCGGATGGAACTGCCCGAACTGTTCACCGTTACCTGTGACGAGCACAAAACCACCCATTCAGCATGATACAAGGCAAGCGCATCATGAACGACGTGGGGGCGATGTGGAGAAGAAGGACAGCAAGCCCACGATAAATCACATCCGATATTGTCCATTACGATAAAAATCAGTACTTTTGCAACTTATAGAACATAAATTCTTCAAATTATGACTCCTACAGAGATAATATTAAACATATATCGAAAACTGATAGCCAAAAGAACTTCTCAGGGCATACCTGTGAATTTAAGGGCTAAAGCTATTGTTGGAACAGTACAAGACGATCCTTTTGATTGCTGGGTTGAAAACGAAATAAGCTCTTCCCTTCCTAAGAACTTTGATGTCTATCATTCTGGTGCATTAACTACACCAGAACCAGTTGCAATTGCCAAACCATCATCCACAATGGGGCTTCAAAAGCCATGTGCATATAGAAACGGGAGAACCTATTGAACCGGGGGATGGGATTGTTCCTGTACGTTTAAGCCGCACCGCATCGGAAGGGAATCCTATACGGGATTTCAACTCTCCATTTCCTGCTGTTGATACGGCTACGGTATGGGGATGGGCTGCCGGGCATGTAAAAGCGATTCGTATAGAAAAAGATCGCGAGAATGCTCTGTTTGTTAGGAATCCAGATTCCAATGCAAAACTTTGGCGAATCAGTGCAAGTAAAATCCGGGGTTTCACGCCACGTGAATATGCAAGGTTGCAGACATTTCCTGACGATTGGGCATTTTATGGAAATAACAAACGCGAATTGCAGCTACAAATTGGTAATGCAGTACCTGTAATATTTGCCAAACAAATAGCAAGATGCGTGAGATTTGCTTTAGACAAATTGGATGGTAAAACTGTAACAGCACCTCAATCTTGTGTACAACTAACACTATTTTAATACATTTTACAAGTTCCTGTAGACAATTTCAGTCCGGCCTGTTCTTTTAGAAAAGTATGCGTTGAAGGCTTCACGCTTTCACACGGATTTCAACCGGTTGGGTCTCTGCTTGTTGCGGTGAATGGGAGGAACGGTTTCACCTCTCACGTGCTTTCACGCCGTCATCATTATAATTTGCTTGTACACAACGTTTTCCGGTGAATCCACACACAGAAGCCACTCCTAATGAAGGTTTCCTTTCACATTCCTTGTGAAAGATCGCAATTATTGACATATCAAAGAACAGAGGGACCGATTCCCCCCCCCTTTTTTCGACCGATTTTCACCCTTATTCGGGACGGTTGATAATCAGACAAAAGGAGAAGCGGACCTTTGCTTAAAATGAGAGATGCTTTGAGCGTAGCCAATCGCGTCTCTACAATCTGCATGTATCCAGCCGTCGCTTCAATCGAGGCATAACCGATATTCAATCGAAGTATGGCTGACTTGGCTCACGGAAAGAAAAGCTTTCACCGCGAAGTTTCACCGCAAATAACTATATAGCAAGTTGTTGCGGTTTCACACTGAACGGAGCATGAAACCGGAATCTCAAGGAAAGATTCACCGGAAATCGCTGGTTAACAAGGAGATATGTCCCCGGTGAAAGCGTGAAGGATTCAACTTGATTTTCAGACAAAAACAACAAGAATAGCGCAGCTTTTCAACCTGAAAGTTTCACGGATTCAAGTTGATTTTCAGATGCAGGCAACTCAGGTTGGTACAAGCTTTTACTTTTCTTTCATGATCTGAAGTCCCTTTATCTCTCTGCCCTTGCAACAGGCATTGCAAGAATGCGAAAGTCGACCACACAAACGCACACACAATCCGCCGGACACACCACGCGTGCGACAGACGGACGACACGCGTGCGGTGGAAGGACGACACGCGTGCGGCAGAAGAACGACACGCGTGCGGCAGAAGAACGACACGCGTGCGGCAGAAAGACGACACGCATAAGATTTTTCCCTTCTCTTTTCCTTATTTTATCCTGCAGCAATTAAAAAATTGCGGGAATCCTTTGGTGATTCCAAATAAAAGCGTACCTTTGCACCCCGTAAAACAAAAGCAACGCCGATATAGCTCAGTTGGTAGAGCAACGCATTCGTAACGCGTAGGTCGCCGGTTCAAGTCCGGCTATCGGCTCTCACAAATGATACTTGGCGATCGGAACGGTTGCCAAGTATTTTTTTGTCTAAAGAAACTGGTAGCTACAGGAAAAAAGGAAATGAAAAAGAAAAGCATGAAGATTCTTTTGGGTGTCGTTGCAGCACTCTTTCTTATCGGATTGGCCTGTGCCGGAACAGGCTGCTATCTCTTGTTCGCCCCTCAATTCCACCCCGCACAAACAGTCTACGTCTGCATTGACCGCGATGACACCGTAGATTCTATATATAATAAGGTGGAAGCCGTTGCCTGTCCGGGCAATCTGACCGGTTTCTTCCGCCTGAACAGCTATCGCCGCTACGCCCAGTCCATCCATACAGGCCGATATGCCATCCGTCCCGGCGACAATGCCTACACCGTCTCCAACCGTCTTTGCCGGGGACATCAGACCCCCACAGACCTTGTTGTGGGCAGTGTGCGCACGTTGGACAAGCTGGCCGCCAACGTAGGTCGTCAGCTCATGCTGGATTCCGCCGAGATTGCCGTCAGACTGAACGACACAGCCTTTGTCCGCCAGTTGGGCTACCGGCCGGAGACCCTTCCCAGCCTGTTCATCCCCAACACCTACGAGGTGTACTGGAACATAGGAGCCGACGCCTTCTTCGCCCGGATGCAGAGAGAACATCAGCGGTTCTGGAACAGCGAACGGCTGAAGAAAGCCCAAGCCATCGGCCTCAGCCCGGAAGAAGTGACCACACTGGCCTCCATCGTGGAGGAAGAGACCAACGCCGCCGCCGAAAAGCCCGTCGTGGCCGGACTCTACATCAACCGCCTGAAACGCGGCATGCTGCTGCAAGCGGATCCCACAGTGAAGTTTGCCCTCCAAGACTTTGGCCTGAAACGCGTCACGCGCAGCAACCTCAACGTGCAATCGCCCTACAACACCTACCTGCACGCTGGCCTCCCGCCCGGCCCCATCCGCATCCCCACCCCCCAAGGACTGGATGCCGTGCTGAACTACACCCGCCACAATTATCTTTACATGTGTGCCAAAGAAGACCTTTCGGGCACCCACAATTTCGCGTCCAACTATGCCGATCACGCCAGAAATGCCAGAAAATATTGGAAAGCTTTAAATGAAAGAAAGATTTTCCGATAATTTCATGATAAAATAAAAGCAAAAGCCTATATTTGCATTCTAATTAACAAATCTGACACAGAAACAATCTAAAGAATCCAAATATGAGCAAACAACTCCTACTTGGCGATGAAGCCATTGCACAAGCTGCATTAGATGCCGGACTGTCGGGCGTATATGCCTATCCCGGCACCCCTTCTACTGAAATCACAGAGTATATCCAATCCATGCCCATCACGGCAGAACGCTCCATCCACAACCATTGGTGCGCCAATGAGAAAACGGCCATGGAAGCGGCCTTGGGCATGTCGTTCGCCGGCAAGCGTTCCTTAGTGTGCATGAAGCACGTGGGCATGAACGTGGCGGCCGACTGCTTTATCAACGCCGCTCTCACGGGCGTGAAAGGCGGCATGATCGTGGTGGCGGCCGATGACCCCAGCATGCACTCCTCGCAAAACGAGCAGGACAGCCGATTCTATGGAGACTTTGCGCTGATCCCCATGCTGGAGCCAAGCAACCAGCAGGAAGCATACGACATGGTCTACAGCGGTTACCGATTCTCCGAACAGCTGGGCGAGCCGCTGCTGCTGCGCATTGTCACCCGTCTGGCCCACTCGCGTTCGGGTGTGGAGCGCAAGGCACAGCAAGACACCAACGCCATGGCCTTCAGCGATGACCCGCGCCAGTTCATCCTCCTGCCTGGCAACGCGCGCAAACGCTACAACCAGCTGCTGGCACGGCAGGCCGAGTTTGTGGAAGCGTCTGAAAACTCGCCTTACAACCGATACACCGACGGCCCCAACAGGAAACTGGGCATCGTGGCCTGCGGCATCGGCTATAACTACCTGATGGAAAGCTATCCCGAAGGCTGCGAGTATCCGGTGCTGAAGATCGGACAATATCCGTTGCCCAAGAAGCAACTGCGCCAGCTGGTTGACTCTTGCGAGGAAATCCTGGTCATCGAAGACGGACAGCCTTTCGTAGAGAAACAGCTGAGAGGCTGCTTAGACTTGGGCACCCGCGTCAAAGGCCGCATGGACGGCACCCTGCCCCACGCAGGCGAACTGACTCCGGACAGTGTGGCCCGTGCCGTGGGCAAGGAGAACAAGGCGGAATTCGGTGTGCCTTCCGTCGTGGAGATGCGGCCGCCTGCCCTGTGTGAAGGTTGCGGCCACCGCGATGTGTACACCATCCTGACGCAAGTGTTGCGCGAGGAATATCCCGACCACAAGGTGTTCAGCGACATCGGCTGCTACACCCTGGGAGCTAACGCGCCTTTCCATGCCATCCACTCCTGTGTGGACATGGGCGCTTCCATCACCATGGCCAAGGGCGCTTCCGACGCCGGACTGTATCCGTCGGTAGCGGTGATCGGCGACTCCACCTTCACACACTCCGGCATGACCGGACTCCTGGACTGCGTGAACGAAAACACCGACGTGACCATCATCATCTCCGACAACGAGACCACAGCCATGACCGGCGGACAGGACTCGGCAGGAACAGGAAAGCTGGAAGCCATCTGCGCGGGCATAGGGGTGGCTCCCGAACACATCCGCGTGGTGGTCCCCCTGAAAAAGAACTATGAGGAAATGCGGCAAGTGCTCCGCGAAGAGATCGAATACCACGGCGTTTCGGTCATCATCCCCCGCCGTGAATGCATACAAACCCTGGCCCGCAAGAAACGCAATAAAGCGTAGGCAAACCCATAAACTAAAAAAACGCATCATGAAAAAAGACATCATACTCTCCGGCGTGGGAGGACAAGGCATCCTCTCCATTGCCACCGTCATCGGACAAGCAGCCCTGAAAGAAGGACTATACATGAAACAAGCCGAGGTGCACGGCATGAGCCAGCGGGGCGGCGACGTGCAGTCCAACCTGCGCATCAGCGACCGGCCCATTGCCTCCGACCTGATCCCTACCGGCAAATGCGACCTCATCATCTCACTGGAACCCATGGAAGCCCTGCGCTACCTCCCCTACCTCAGCCACGAAGGATGGCTGGTGACCAACGCGGCACCTTTTGTCAACATCCCCAACTATCCGTCAGAAGAAAGCCTGAAGGCGGAATTGGACAAACTGCCGCACAAGGTGGTGCTCAACGTCAACGAGATGGCCAAAGAGGCCGGATCGCCCCGCGTGGCCAACATCGTGCTGCTGGGAGCCACGATCCCCTTCTTAGGCATCGACTATGAGAAGGTGCAGGAGAGCATCCGCGACATCTTCCGGCGAAAAGGCGAGAGCATTGTGGAAATGAACCTGCGCGCGCTCGCCGCCGGCAAAGAAATGGCTGAACAAACAATCAAATAAAAGGAAAAGACCATGAACAGCAATTATTGGGAAGAAGACATAGAGACCATGCCGAGAGAGGAACTGCGCAAACTGCAGGTGCGGCGGCTGAAAAAGACCATCGGCATCGCCGCCCATTCCCCCTACTACCAGAAAGTGTTCCAGGAACACGGCATCACGCCCGATACCATCCAGACCGTGGAAGACATCCGCAAGATCCCCTTCACCACCAAGGCCGACATGCGCGCCAACTATCCTTTCGGTCTGGTGGCCGGCAACATGCGTGAAGACGGCGTGCGCATCCACTCTTCCAGCGGCACGACAGGCACGCCGACGGTCATCGTACACTCACAGCACGACCTGGACTCGTGGGCGAACCTGGTGGCACGCTGCCTCTACATGGTAGGCGTGCGCAAAACGGACGTGTTCCAGAACAGCTCGGGATATGGCATGTTTACAGGAGGATTGGGTTTCCAGTACGGTGCCGAACGCTTGGGAGCCTTGACCGTGCCCGCCGCCGCCGGCAACAGCAAGCGGCAGATCAAGTTCATCACAGACTTCCACACCACCGCCCTGCACGCCATCCCCAGCTATGCCATCCGCCTGGCGGAAGTGTTTCAGGAAGAAGGCATCGACCCCACCGCCACCAGCCTGCGTACCCTGGTGATCGGCGCGGAGCCCCACACCGACGAACAGCGGAAGAAGATCGAACGCCTGCTCAACGTCAAGGCTTACAACAGCTTCGGCATGACGGAAATGAACGGGCCGGGCGTGGGCTTTGAATGTCCCGAACAAAACGGCTTGCACTTCTGGGAAGACTGCTATCTGGTGGAAATCATCCATCCGGAGACTGGAGAGCCCGTGCCCGACGGAGAAGTCGGCGAACTGGTGCTCACCACCCTCGACCGCGAAATGATGCCGCTGATACGCTACCGCACACGCGACCTCACACGCATCCTGCCAGGCTCCTGCCCCTGCGGACGCACCCATGTGCGCTTAGACCGCATCAAGGGACGAAGCGACGACATGTTCATCATCAAGGGTGTCAACATCTTCCCCATGCAGGTGGAAAAGATACTGGTGCAACACCCGCAACTGGGCAGCAACTACCTCATCACCTTAGACACCGTCAACAATCAGGATGTCATGATCGTCGAGGTGGAGCTGAACGACTTGTCCACAGACAACTACATCGAACTGGAACAGATCCGCAAAAACATCATCCGCCAACTGAAGGACGAAATCCTGGTCACTCCCAAACTGCAGCTCGTCAAGAAAGGCACACTGCCGCAAAGCGAAGGCAAGGCTGTGCGCGTGAAAGACTTGCGAGCCAATAAATAGACCGCAGCAACGGACTGTTTTGCAAGACCGGCCGCTTCACGCACGGGGATGCAACGCACAGAGAAAACCTGAACGGAGACTCTGAGAACGCGCCGCATCCCCGTGCCTCTTTTTATCCATCCCTCCCAACAACCCCACCCTCTTTAGCCGCGCACGCCTCCATCACGACAATCATCAACATACGGAATGACTATTTGCGAACAAGGAACAATGGTGCATATTATACAAGTTTCAAAAGGTGACATGTATAAAATATACAACTATGCAAAAAACTCACTTTTAAGACAAATAAAGACTTATCTCAAATATATGACATAATAGTTGTTAAAATATAAAATAAAGTTTAATTAATTAGGTAAAATCGTAAATTCATGTATTTAAATTCATAAATTTGCAGCTGTTCGATCCATCAAAAACGGATCGACACGACAGTTTACAGGATAAAAAAATGCTAAAAATATAAAGCCAAATATATGAAAAATTTTAAATTCGTATTTATCTTTTTATTGGCATTGCTGACTTTCCGGCTGTCTGCACGGGCACAAAATGTGGCAGTGAAGACCAACGTGCTATACGATGCGTTGGCCAATATCAACTGGGGAGTGGAAGCGGGACTTGCCCCTCAATGGTCGCTGGACATTTCGGGCAACTTCAATGCCTGGAGTTTCTCCCACGGACGGAGGTGGAAACACTGGTTTGTGCAGCCCGAAGCCCGCTATTGGCTTTGCGACCGCTTTGCCGGCCATTTCTTCGGCTTCCATGCACATGTGGGACAATTCAACGTGGGCGGGCTGAAAAACGGGCTTTCTTTTCTGGGAACAGATTTCTCCAAGCTTTCCGACTACCGCTACCAAGGCTGGATGGGCGGTGTGGGCGTGGCCTATGGCTATGCCTGGATCTTGAGCCGCCATTGGAACCTGGAAGCCGAAATCGGCGTAGGATATGCCTTCGCACGCTATGACCGCTTCCGTTGCGCCGGATGCGGCGAACGGGTGGAGGTTGACAAGCCTCATCATTACGTAGGCCCCACCAAGGCGGCCATCAACCTGGTTTATGTATTTTAATAGAAAGGGAACTGCTATGAAACAGCTTATAGGACTGCTGCTCGCCATGACAGCCTGTCTGAGCGGACCGCTCCAGGCACAAGAAGCGGGCGGCGTGCGGGTGGAAAGCCCGCGCATGGAACGGAACGGCCACTACATGGTGGTGGAGATGGACGTGGTATTGTCCGGCATGGATGTGGAAAGCAACCGGGCCGTGCTGCTCACTCCCAGCATCGTGCAAGAGGGAAAGGACACGCTGACCCTGCCCTCCATCGGCCTGTATGGACGCACACGCTATTACCAATATGTACGCGGCGAGGGTCTGCTGTCCGGAGCGGACGAAGAGTTCTACAGGGCATCTGAAATGCCGGACACGGTGGCTTACCACAGCGTGGTGGCCTACGAGCCGTGGATGAACCACTCGCGACTGGAGTTCGTGCGCCGCGACTTCGGATGCTGCCGCACCTTGCTGGCCGAGCAGGGCATCATCTTGGAAGAGTTTCACGAAGCGGCCGCCTGGATACCGGCGTTGGTGTACATGCGTCCGGAGGCGAAAGGAGAAAAGGAATTCTCGCTCAGCGGGTCGGCTTTCGTGGATTTCCCGGTAGACCAGACGGTCATCTATCCCGACTACCGCCGCAACACGGCTGAGCTTGGCAAGATCGCGGCCACCATCGATTCGGTGAGGGATGACCGCGACATCACCATCACGGCGGTACACCTTAAGGGGTACGCATCGCCCGAAGGCACCTATGCCCACAACACCTACCTCGCCAAGGAACGGACGGCGGCGCTGAAGCGGCACATCCTCCAGCTCTATGACTTTGAGGACGAGACCATCCGCACCGACTACGAGCCGGAAGACTGGGAAGGCTTGCGCCGCTATGTGGAAGCTTCCAACCTGGAACACCGTACGGAAATACTGGCACGCATTGACTCTTCACTGGAACCGGACACCAAGGAACGGCGCATCCGGAACGACTATCCGGCAGACTACCGCTTCCTGTTGCAGCATTGCTATCCGGCCTTGAGACACACGGACTATCGCATAGACTACACCGTGCGCCACTACAGCGACGTGGAAGAGATCAAGGAAATTCTCCGCACGAAGCCGCAGAAGCTGAGCTTAGACGAATTCTACCTGGCCGCACAGACGTATGAGCCGGGATCGGAACCGTTCAACGAAGTGTTTGAGACGGCTGTGCGCATGTATCCCGACGACGAGACGGCCAACCTCAATGCGGCCAATACGGCCTTGCAACGACGGGACTTCCCCACCGCCGCACGCTACCTGGCCAAAGCGGGCGACACTCCCCAGGCCACCTACGCGCGAGGCGTGCTGGCCTACCTGACCGATGAGACGGAGAAAGCCCGACAGCTGTGGCAAACGGCTCAAGAAGCGGGACTCGAAGAGGCGGAAACAGCGTTGAAGCAACTGGAAGCACGGAAAGGAAAATAAAACATCGGAAAAATAAAACATCGGAGATTGAGAACACATTGAATATAAACTATTAAACTATTTATCAAATGAAAAAGATGTATTGGATGGGGTTGTTCGCAACCTTGTTAGCATGGGGAGGCTGCTCGGAAGAGGACGGGCTGAACCCCGAAAATGGCGGCAATAAGCCGATGGACGAACAGACGTATCTCACGGTACGCATCATGGATGCGGGAGCGAGTACAAGAGGCACAGCAGGCAATCCTGAATTTGAGGACGGAACTGCTGGCGAACACTATGTTACGGGCGCACGTTTCTTCTTCTATGACAATGGTAAGGAATATGTGACTGAAGCAAATGTGTGGGACGGCGGTAATGCAGACGAAACAGATGACAACATCGAGTTCAACGGCAATACGGTGATCGTATTGAACGGACTGGAATATCAAACCTTTCCGAAGTACATGGTCACGGTGCTGAATGCGCCAGCAGATTATCAACCGGGAGAGACATTAGACGCCATGTTAAAGACCTTGAGCGGTGGAATCTATCAAGGAAACACTTTCATCATGAGCACAACCAGCTATGTACACAATGCAAATGCGGATGGCGGCAGTACTACGCCTTACTTTGTAACCGAACTTACCACCGCCAACTTCCAAGAAGAGCCGATACCAACGATTGTCAACGACAACGTGGTCAAAGTATATGTGGAGCGTCTGGCTGCTAAGGTGCTTTTGGAGGTAAGCGACCAAATTGACAACAAAGAAAGCAATGGGCTTTATAAACTGAATGTGACCGTTGCCGGCGATGATAACAATGATGTTGAGAATGGTACCACTGCCGGAGCAGACATTTACGTCAAGCTCTTGGGCTGGGGACTGAACGCGACAGCCAAGAACTCCTACATGATGAAGAACATCAACGAAAGCTGGAAATCAGAAGCAACGGGACTGGGGTTTAGCTGGAATGACGCATCCAAATTCCGCAGCTATTGGGGCATGTCCTATAACTATGGTGATGCGGAGACTGCTTATCCCGACAATGCGGAAGACGTAGAGACTGATACAAATGACGAGCTGAAATTGGAGTATATCTCAGCCAATGAGATTGAGACAGCCGTAGACGGCAAGACTCCAAACTATTGCGCCGAAAACACATTCCCGGAAGCAATCGCATCAACAGCAGCGGCACGCACCAGCATCCTGCTGAAAGCGCAAATCTGCGATGACAGTGGAAAAGGCTTGGACATGGTGCGCTACAACGGCATGCTTTTCAAGAAGGATCATTATCTCTCTTACGTACTGAACGCGTTGAGCAACAGCAACAGTTTGAACGCATGGCATCAGACCAAAGCTGCTGAGGGTACTGAGCCTGCTGAATATGCGCAGATTGACAAAAGTCTAGTGGAATTGGCCAACCTTGGAGACGGCAAGGTTAAAATACAGCTGAAAAAGAAAACGACAGGCGAAACAGTAACAACGGAAAAGCCGCTGTACAAACGCATCGGCACCGGCACCGGCACTCAGCAAGCCCCTTACAAATTTGAGCCATTTACTGCAACAGATATAACTGATGTAGATAATACGTTGGCCAGCTTCAATGCAAGCAATCCCGCCACCGGCTACAATGGCGGCTTGATGTACTACAACATCCCCATCGAGCACCTGCGTGCCATCGTCACCGGAGAAAACCTCAAGGAAGCCAACTATGGCGTTGTGCGCAACCACTACTACAAGGTGACCATCAACAAGCTGGAGAATGTCGGCAAGGGCATTTTCGATCCGGACGAAGCGATTGTGCCGGGTGATGACGATGAGATCTACTACTATGTGGGTGCCAGCATCCATATCCTCTCCTGGAAGATTGTCAACCAAGAGGTTGATCTCTAAAAAAAATAGTTGATTCAATGATAGGGTTAGCGGTAAGTGGGGAGAGCGCGCATGAAGCGCCCCCGCTTATCGCCGGACACCCCATCGCTAAAAACACTCTAAACACGATTTTATGGGATTGGGAATCTTGTCTTACATACCAAAGACCGGCATCCGTTGCCTCGGCGGGCTGTTGTGCGGGCTGTTGCTGACGGCCTGTGACAACGCCATCTATGACTACGAGGGCGATTGCTCGGTGACCTACCGGCTGAAGTTCCGCTATGACTGGAACATGGCCTTTGCCGATGCCTTTGCCCACGAAGTGGAGGCGGTGACGCTCTATGTGATCGACCAAGAGGGGCGCATCGTCTGGCAGAAGACCGAGGAGGGCGAGGCACTGGCCACCAAAGACTATGCCATGACCGTAGACGTGGAGCCGGGCACGTATGACCTGCTGGCCTGGTGCGGAACCCGGGAACGGGGATCGTTTGTGGTGCCGGACACGGACCGCAAGGAAGGGCTGACCTGCACCCTGCAGCGCGAGCACGACGGGACGGAAAATGCCTATTGCGACCAAGACATCGACCGCCTGTTTCATGGCTATGTGGAGAGACAGGTGTTCTGCAGCCGCGAAGGCGTACATACGTATGAAATGCCGCTGATGAAGAACACCAACAACATCCGCGTGGTGCTGCAGCATTTGTCCGGAGAGCCTATCGACGAAGGGCTGTTTGAGTTCAGCATCACCGACGACAACGGCTCGATGGACTGGGACAACACGGTGCTGCCCGATGAGCCGATCACGTATTATGCCTGGCGGGTGGATGCAGGCACGGCGGAATTTGAAGAGGAAGTGCCCGAAGGTACGCAGTCCTCCCTGAGTGCCGCCATCGCCGAACTGACCGTTCCCCGCCTGATGACGGACCATGCGGACCGCTCACGCCTCGTGATCCGCAATCGGGAAAACGGGGAGACCGTGGTGTCCATTCCGCTGATCGACGCAGCCCTGCTGGTGAAGGGCTATTATAACCGCGAGATGTCCGACCAGGAATACCTCGACCGGCAAGACGTGTTCTCGATGACGTTCTTCCTGGACGAGGACGACCGCTGGATGGATGCATATATCTATATCAATTCGTGGAAGGTGGTGCTGCAAGATGCAGAGTTATAAGAAAATGAAAACGCTGATTAAACATATCATCCGATGGATGCCGGCCGTCATGAGCCTGCTTGCCTTGGCCTCCTGCCAGAAGGACGAGGGAGTGTTGCCTGTGACTTCTACCGACGGACAGCAGTTGAGCGTCGTTCTCCGGGTACCGTCCAACGCCCCGCAGGAAGGGGAATATGAGCCGGGCAGTACCTATGAGAACCACATCGACATGTCGGACGATGCCTACCGCATTTATTTCTTCACCGCAGACGACAACACTCTCATCGCCCGCTTTGAGGCGGCGGAAGTGGTGCCCGTGGAAGGAAGAAATTATGTGGACTATACGCTGCTGGGAGCCGTACCGGACGAGCTTGTCAATCATTCGGACTTCAAGATCGTGATCTTAGCGAACTGGCCGGCGTATGACGATGATGCTTTGACGATCGGCACCACCACCATTACAGATATCTGCAACGCCGATTGGGCGCGATTCGATTTTCCTCTAAAAAGTTTTGAATTAGGTCCGGACAACCTGATTCCGTTTTACGGAGTGCATACCTACGAGGAAGTAACTTTCAAACCGAACGTGGCCACGCTGCTGGATGAGCCGATCACGTTGCTGAGGGCCATGGCGAAGGTAGAGGTTATTCTGGAGACGGATGATTATTTCAATCTGGCTTTCGACTGGGTACGGATGAACCGTTACAACCAGACGGGCTATTGTGCGCCGGATGCTGATTCGGAAGATGATTATGACCATAATGGAGTTTGGGCGGATGACTATGCCGGGTCATTGCATCTGGTAACAGGAAGCGGAACAGGAACAGACCTGCCTTTCTTGAAGGTGAGCCGGGAAGAAGGAGCCGCCAATGCCACAGGCGACAAGACCATCACTGAAAAATGGATCGCTTACCTTCCTGAATATGACAATAAGAATGCAGGCGATGACTACGCGTGCATTAAAGCCAAGTTCAACATGCAAGTGGGGAATGATGAGCCGCACACGATCTATTTCTCCAATTATACGAACGGTAAGACAGACAATGATGCCGCGAACCGGCTGGACATCGAACGGAACAATCTTTACCGTTTCCACGTGAAGTGTACGGGCTATAACTACAAGTTGACGCTGAGCGTGATAGACTGGTTTGGTTCTTTCGACAATGTTTTTGAGTACGGCGACGGACAAGTCGTTTCGCCGGTGGCTCCTTGGGATGACGAGCATGATAACGATTATCAATTCTAATGACCTATGCAGAAAAGACTATTACCTATACGGACAGGACAAGGAGCAAGCCTCACGGGCTTTCTCTTCTTGCTATGCTTGTGCCTGCTGGCCGCATGTGCGGATGATGGGACTTGGGCTTTGGAACATCCGGACGAAAGCGGTTCTTGCCTGACTACCCTCAGACTGGATGTGGGCGGCTATGCTTCGGGAAACGCGACAAAAGCCATTGTAGGCGGCAGTGATGACGAAAATTTGATCAATGACATTTGGGTATTCCAATTCAATGCCGAGACCGGCGAGAGCCTGCACGAGCCGGTATATATGGATGATTTCAATTCCAATGACATCGAAGTGAACCTGTCACAGAACAGCGATGGCAGCCAATCCCGAATCTGCATTGTGGCCAATACCGGAGATGAATATTGGGCAAAGAATGCTGACGGAACGACTGTGGAGGGATTCAAGATCTACGACAGCTTTTTGCAGCAAGCCATTCCAGCAGAGGCAGCCGAGCCCTTCTTGTCTACTGACATAGGCAACAGTACGGAAAACGGAAGAGCCATCCCGATGTCAGGCACTTCCAAAGACATGGCCATCACGTCCAAATGTTACGTCAGCGTGCCGCTTTACAGAATGCTTGCACGGGTAGATGTAGAAGTGGAGGATCTGTCAACGATACAGCAGTTAGGAATGACGATAGAGAAGCTCTACTTTTCAAACATTCCTGCCTATTGCCGGGTAGGAACATTGGAATCGGACGATGATACCCAAATGGCGACTTATCCGGATAATATATGGAATGAAGAAAAATACGATTGTGGAAATACGAGCGGAGCCATACTCTATGTCCCGGAGAATCTGCAGGGGAAGGTAATTGACATGACATCCAAACAGGAAGCAGATAAAGAAAGCATTCCCGAACATGCCCTTGCCATTCACCTACTGGTATCCTATGGAGAGGGAAAAGAGCATACTTACACCGTTTATCCCGGCCTGGATACCAAAAATGATTTCAACGTCAAACGGAATCATATCTATGATGTGAATTTGGATATTACAAAATTGCCAGAATCTACTAATTAGAAGAGTTATGAAAAATCTGATTTCATCTTGTTTCCATGGGATACTGTTATTAGTCGCTTGCGCATCTTGCACCGACGAATGGCCGGGCAACCGGACACCATCAGCCTCTGCCGTGGATGACTCCAAACTGGTGGAAGCCCGGCTTTCATTAGGCGTCACGGATATGGAAACGACCTTGCAGACGCGCAGCGAAACGGACGACACACCGGCAGAGCGGATGATCAATGACATTTGGGTGTTCCAATTCGATGAGAATGGTCAATTGCTGATCACCCCGCGTTATTATGACATAGAAGATATGGATCCGGAAACAGACGACAATCAAGTGGATGTCTTGCTAAGAAAGGACGTCGCGAACTCCACCGTCTATGTGGTGGCCAATGTGGGCAGAGACGACTGGGCCACGGCGGAGGATGCCGTCGTATTGGATTCTTTACAGGCTCTCACACTGCCAGTGCCTAAAATCATAGTCGGCGAGGATGCGTTGGGGATAAAAGACGCGGATTCGGGAACGCAGGTGACGGGTGATCCTGACAACCTGGGCATTCCGATGGAGGGCCACACCGAGAATGTAACCTTCACAGAAAACGGGACCGTGAACGTCTCCTTGACAAGAATGTATGCCAAGGTGGTCATTACGGTAGGCTCCATCCCGGAAACGATTGAGCTGACGGACGTGAACGCCATGGATATACCCTATTACTGCCGGGTCAAAACATTGGAAACTGGTGATTTGACCGAGGCTGCCGAGTATCCGGATGATGGACATACTTGGAACTCCCGCGCCTTTGTGCCCGGAGAGAAAAATGCTGACGGCAAATATCCCGGAAGGATCGTGCTTTACATCCCGGAAAACCTGCAAGGACGCACCAACAACAACGAAAACAATCCGGAAGAGAAAACCAAGAAAGGGGATCATTCTTTCGGCATCCAGCTGACGGCTTTTTATGTGAATATTTTTACGGGCCAGCACGATGAAGGAACCAAACGGACGTACAACTGGTATCCCGGCCAGAACAACTACAATGACTATAACATCCGTCGCAATTACATCTACAATGTCCAACTGAACATCTATACCGACACGTACAATCAGGATGTCCCCTCGTCCAACTGCTTTGTGGTCAAGCCGGGACAGCTGCTGTCGTTCCTGCCCTATTACCGAGTGGAAACGGGAGGCGGCTACAGTTTCACAAATTACCTGAATGCGGATGGAAAAGATGAAACGAAAAAGATCAATGGATCCACTGAAGATATGACCCAAAACGTGAAAATCATCTGGCAGACCAAAGATGCCATAGGCGACAACAGCAGGGGGGATCTGGTATGGATAGACCCTGCTCCGGCGGATGATTTGAGCGAAACCGAGAAATACCAGCAGGAGTTCCACCGGAAAATCTATGT
>CALUOU010000006.1 GCA_944322335.1 uncultured Bacteroides sp. | reverse complement strand
TAGCGGGTAATGCGCTTACCCTCGATGGTGTTGGTAGTGGTCAGTAACATTTCTTTTGGTTTTTCAGATTTTTGTTGATGCCCTGTTAGTCGTGTGGCGGGCAGGAAAAGTTGCAACTACCCGTGGGTTTTAACAAATAATAAGGCATCAAGTCCGTTCTCCCTACAGGTTGTCACTTCACCCTCACGGCTTTTCCCGTATAGTTCACTGTGCGGGTTTCGCCCTTGCCGATGATGTTCACGTGGAAGCGGCGGTTTTTCAGCATGCCGGGGAATTGTCCTTGGCGTTTGCCGATGGTCAGTGTGCCCGACCGTTCGTTCCAGTGCAGGGGGATGAGGGTGTATTGCCCTTTTTCGTAGTGATAGTTGTCTCCTTCGTCTTCATACAACACAAAGTCGGCGTTGGCACCGGGAAACACGCTGATGGTGATGTCCTCGAAGCGGTTCTCATTGCTATACTGCACGTCCGGCCCTAACGTCAGGATGCTGCCGGCCCGCACATACAGGGGAGCGTGCGACAGGGGAGCCGGAGCTGCCACCGTGGTCCCTCCTTCCAGTCTTTCATGGGTCCAGAAGTCATACCATTGGCAGCCTTCGGGCAGGTACACATCATAGGTTTTCGGCTCGTTCCAGTTCACCTGCATGTTCAGGGCTTCTTCCGACTTGTTCACCTCTTCGGGTGTGTACAGCGCGTTCACCACGGGGCAGACCAGTATGTTGTGGCCGAACATGAATTGCCGGCTGTTGTTCCAGGTGGATTTGTCGTCCTTGAAGTCCATGAACAGTGCCCGCATGAATGAATCATCGTTCTGCGAGACCTGCCAGGCCAGGCTATAAATGTAGGGCAGCAACCGATAGCGGAATTTCACCGCTGCCACCAAGGCGTCATACACCGGTTCCCCCTTCTTGCCATAATAATAGATTTCACGCCAGGTGTCCGTGCCATGGCTGCGCATCATGGGCATGAATACGCCTAACTGCATCCAGCGCACATACAGCTCGTGGAACTGTGGATGGTCTTTCGCACTGTTCCAGCCCTTCACATTGTAGTTGCCGGCCAGGAAACCGCCTATATCGCTGTGGATGTTGGG
This sequence comes from uncultured Bacteroides sp., assembly GCA_944322335.1. GTDB lineage: Bacteria > Bacteroidota > Bacteroidia > Bacteroidales > Bacteroidaceae > Bacteroides. The sequence goes on along the minus strand of CALUOU010000006.1, from coordinate 51,999 downwards.
ATTGGCCGTGAGCGTGAAGTTCAGGCATCCCGGAATCTGCCGGCGAAGGCTTTCCCAGCTGGACTCTATGTCGCCGCTCCAGGTGTGTGCCCCCGTGCGCTGCTGCCCGGCAAAGTATGACCGCGTGAAGATGAACACCCGTTTGGTGGAATCGGCTTCCTGGTGGTGGCGGTACACGCCTTCCACGGTCATCAACGGATAAGCATTGCGCACCGAACGCAAGGAACCCATGGCCGTGGGGACATCCAGGTCGCTGTCTTTATAATTATAGAAATCGGGGTCGGTAGAATCCATCCACCAGCCGTCTATGTTCAGCCGGTGCAGGCGGGAGAGGTTGCGCCAGTATATGTCGCGTGCTTCCTCGCTGTAGGGGTCATAACATCTGGCCCCGCTTGGGTAGTCATCGCGTGGCGGCCATTGGGGCATGCCGCTTGGCGGGAATGTCTCGAAATCCAGCAGATGTCCTTTCTCCTTCATCTCGCGGTAGCCTTTGGTGCCGATGCCGAACGATGACCACACCGATATGCTCAGGCGGGCATGTTGCCGGTGTATTTGTTCCATCATGAGCTGGGGATTGTAATACCCGTCGGCCAGGAACTCCATGGCGTTCCACAGGTAACTGTTGCCCCAGTATTGCCAGTCCTGCACAATGCCGTCAAAGGGAATGCCCTGTTCACGGTATTTGCGCACCACCTCCAGCAACTCGTCTTGGCTTGCATAGCGTTCACGGCTCTGATGGAAACCGTAGGTCCACAGCGGGAGCATGGGCACATGGCCGGAGAGGTGGCGCATTTCGGCAATCACCCCGTCGGCATCTTCCCCAAAGATGAAATAGTAATCAATCGCGTCTCCCACTTCCGACTCAAGGACAATCTCGCCTTCCTGTCCTGCTTCGGGCGAGCGGAAGATGGTGGGGGAATAATTGTCCCAATAGATGCCATAGCCCTTGATGCTTTGATAGAAATGGGAGTAATCTTCTGTATTGCCCTGTTCCATCCTGCGGTTTTCCCCGCGCTGGTTCATCTTGCCGTTTTGCAGGAACCCTAAGCCGTAGATGGCTTCATCTTTCTCCACCGAAAAAGCCTGTTTCACCCGGTAGGACCATTTGTCCGGCCCGCGCATGATGGGGATGAAAGCGGCTTCCCCCTCCTGCATCAGGATGTTTCCCGCAGGGTCGGCAAAGGTGACGCGCCCTTGGCTCACGCTGACGGTCAATGCCGAGGAGCGGTAGACCACGCCCGTCTCGGTCTGCTCACAGCTGATTTCCACTGCTTCCGGCAAGGCCGTCACCACCAGTGATTTCTTTGCAGACGGCACACCGTTGTCTTTCGTGATTCGCACCGTGCGGGGCGTGTAAAACTCCACCTTCTGTGCCAGGCAATGGACAGAGGCTGCAAGCAGGCACATCAGCAAAAGTGCCTGTCTCTTCAGATAAACGATTTGTTTCATATCAGTAATTTTGTGGGTTAAACATGCCGCAAAATTACTTTCCGCCGGTTGATGCGCTTATCTGAGTTTGTTGATATTCAGCGTGCTCATTTGTTGATTTCAACATTCCGGCACGTTCATTCCCCCTGCTTGCGCTCTTGGCCTTCACCGCGTTCCTGCTTCTTGTTCAGGGCTTTGAAACATTGCATCATGTGCCTTGCCGAGCCCATGCCCGACCGGGCCGCTATTTCCTGCATTGAGAGGTTGCCCTCCTTCATGAGTTGGGCTGCATGGGCCAGGCGGATGCTTTTGATGAACTCTAAGGGCGACTGGTTTGTGGCAGCCTTCATCTTTTTATAAAGCCCCGTGCGATCCATGCACAGGTCTTGTGCCAGTTTTTCCACGCTATATTCAGGGTTGGCTAAATTGTTTTCCACCATTGCCCTTGCTTTGGCCATCAGTTCTTCATGCCGGGCCGGTTGCGCTTCTTTTCCCTTTCGCTCTTTTCCCTTTTCTTCTGCCGGCTTTTCCGGCGGGAGGAGTGCCCCTCCGGCCTTGGCCTTGCGGAGCCTGTTCCGGCGATAGAGTAGTGCGAAGCCCACCACCACTATCACTCCGCCTGCCCACAGCCCGGCAGTGCCCCATGCCGTCCGTGCCTGTGGCGGGCAGCCCCGCAGCAATCCACGGTCATACGACCCCAACCAAAGCCTCCCCTCGCGGTCGCGGAACACTGTGTTCAGCCGGCTGGAAGACACATAATAGCCGTCTGTCAGCTTGATTTGGCCTATGTTTTCGGCCTTCAGGTTTGTCAGGTCTATTTTCCACATGCCGTCATACGAGGTTATCAGGGCCGTGTTCGGGCCGGCCAAGGCAATGGTGTGCAGCCTTTCCGACCGGAATATCTCACTCCATTGCCGGCTTTTGAGGTCAAACACCATGCAAAAACGCTGGTTCAGCAACTGGTAGAATTTCTTCCGTTGATAGTCTGTCACCACCAGCGACGATTCCACTTGGGAGTCAGCCAAGGGCAACCGGTTTTCGTAGAGCAGTTTCCCGCTTCTGCCTGCAAAACACCGCAAGCTTCCATCTGCATAAAACTCATACCGGCAGCCGTCCACCGCCTTCAGGTCGAGCATGGGGTTCTCTGGGTTTTGTTGGATGAAATACACTTCGCCGTCATCGTCCACAAACACGTCATCGCAGCCTTCCGGCAGGGGTTGCTCCACTTGTTTCCAGTCTTTGTCATAGTGCCACAGGCGGCCATAATCCTTAATCCACATCCCTTCTTCCTTGTCAATATAGGCATGATAGCCGCCCCGGTAACCGGGAAGGGGCGTGAAATCTTCCCTTGACTTGCGTATCCGCCGGAAGTCTTTCCCGTCCCATATATTGACATCGTCCAGCGTGACCGCCGCTATCCGGTTGTCTTTCAGTTGCAGGATGTACACCACATAGTCGGCTGCCAGGCCGTTTCCCGTGCCCAATGGCTCGAAAAGCATCTGCCCCCGTGCCACCGACGGGCACAAGGCGAGCATCATCAGCATCATGCCTATCCATATTCTTTTTCTCATGTCAGAAGCAATCACCCCGTGAACTGTTTTTTAGTTGAACTTAAAATCATGAAAGCCTGCCTGCAGGCGGGGCACAACGTCTGCGCTGCGCTCCGACAAAGATACGATAAAAATGAAACATCCATGCCTTTCGGCGGGAAAACGTGGCGGCATTCTCCGGAAAAACACCCATGCCTGCTTGACGTTTTGACACTTTGCTTTCCTCACGGCCTGAGAATCGCGTATTTCAGCCCAAGGGTAGGGGACTTCGGATTTTCGAGAACGAAAAGCATTCATCTTCTTCATAAATAAACAGATAGCGAAATGCTTACATTTGAAATAGAAGAAAACAGCCGCTTCCCGGCCCGTTTTGAGCCTTCAAAATGCCGGATGCAGGCTCCCTTCGGACACGGGGCTTGCTCCGTGCATGTCGATCGTCAGCGGTGTGCATGCAGCATGCAAGCTCCGTGCAAACACGGTGCAAGCTCCGTGCGGAGAAAATGCAGGCCGGACGGTCTTTTTTCATGTATAAACAGCTCGTTTGAGGCCTGTTTTTGCATAAATATTCGCTTTGGGCGGGAAATGCTTCTCCCGTTGGGTGGTTTTGAAAAATGCGGTTGTCAGCCGATGGGTGAAAAATGAAGCAAAATGTCAGCTGTGAGACCCGATGGCTTTCTTCCGTGTTTTTTCGCCGCAAGGCTTTGCCTGCCTCAAAAGCCCTGCAAATGGGTGCTGCGGAGGTGCTTCGGCTTTTTTTTCTTTATAATATTTTGTACTTGAACAGATTATTCCTATCTTTGCAACCGGAAACGGATGATGGAGGAGGGGCGATAAAGCTCCTCTTTTTTGTTCTTATTAGTTAATCTATGATAGAAAAGAAAACAGTTTGTCAGCTTGTTGATGAGTGGCTGGAAGGAAAAGACTACTTCTTAGTGGAAGTGACGGTCAGCCCCGACGATAAGATTGTGGTGGAGATAGACCACAAGGATGGTGTTTGGATTGAAGATTGTGTGGACTTGAGCCGATACATAGAATCCAAGCTGAACCGCGAGAAAGAAGATTATGAGCTGGAAGTAGGCTCCGCCGGACTTGGCCAGCCTTTCAAGGTGCCGGCGCAGTATGTCAACCATGTTGGCTGTGAGGTGGAGGTGCTTACGGGTGACGGCCGCAAGCTGAAAGGCGTGCTCAAGACTGCCGACGAACAACAGTTTACCGTAACCGTTCAGAAGAAAGTGAGGGAGGAAGGCGCGAAACGCCCCAAGATGGTGGACGAGGATCTGACCTTCGCTTACGGAGACATTAAATATACTAAATACTTAATCAGCTTTAAATAAAGACTATGGCTAAGAAAGAAGAAACAGTCAGCTTGATAGACACCTTTTCAGAGTTTAAGGAACTGAAGAATATCGACAGGCCCACCATGGTGAACGTGCTCGAAGAGTCCTTCCGCAGCGTGATCGCCAAGATGTTTGGCACGGACGAGAACTACGACGTGATTGTCAATCCGGACAAAGGGGACTTTGAGATCTGGCGGAACAGAGAGGTGGTGGCCGACGAGGATCTGGATAACCCCAACATGCAGATCTCGTTGAGCGAGGCGCGCAAGATCGACGCTTCCTATGAGGTGGGCGAAGAGGTGACGGACGAGGTGAACTTTGCCAAGTTTGGACGCCGGGCCATTCTGAACCTGCGGCAGACGCTGGCTTCCAAGATTCTGGAGCTGGAAAAGGATACGCTTTATAATAAATATATAGATAAGGTGGGAACCATCGTGACAGCCGAGGTCTACCAGATCTGGAAGAAGGAAATCCTCCTGATCGATGACGAAGGCAACGAGCTCCTGCTGCCCAAGACCGAACAGATCCCCAGCGACTTCTACCGCAAGGGAGAAACGGCCCGCGCCGTGGTGGCCAGAGTGGACAACAAGAACAACAATCCCAAGATCATCCTCTCGCGCACCTCGCCCGTCTTCCTGCAGCGCCTGCTGGAGATGGAAGTGCCTGAGATCAACGATGGCCTGATCACGGTCAAGAAGATAGCCCGAATCCCCGGCGAACGGGCCAAGATCGCCGTGGAGTCTTACGACGACCGCATCGACCCCGTGGGAGCCTGCGTAGGCGTGAAGGGAAGCCGCATCCATGGCATCGTGAGGGAATTGCGCAACGAAAACATCGACGTAATCAACTATACGGCCAACACGCAGCTCTTCATCCAGCGCGCTTTGAGTCCCGCCAAGATTTCCTCCATCCGCCTGAACGAGGAGGAGCACAAAGCGGAAGTCTTCCTCAAGCCGGAAGAAGTCTCGCTGGCTATCGGCAAGGGCGGACTGAACATCAAGCTGGCCAGCATGCTGACGGAATATACCATCGACGTGTTCCGCGAGCTGGACGGCGTGTCCGAAGACGAAGACATCTATCTGGACGAGTTCCGCGACGAGATAGACGGATGGGTGATCGACGCCATCAAGGCCATCGGCATTGATACGGCCAAGGCTGTGCTGAACGCCCCCCGCGAGATGCTGATCGAAAAGACTGACCTGGAAGAAGAGACGGTCGACGAGGTATTACGGGTTTTGAGAAAAGAATTTGAAGACGAATAATGTGCGTCCCGTGGCCTGAGCCTTGTTTATGCAGGGCGCGGCGCAGATTGGAGTGACGGTAGTCTCCGGACGGCATGATAGGATCACCATTAAAAGAATTTATGACGATAAGGTTAAATAAAGTAACAAGAGATTTGAATGTGGGAATTACGACGGCTGTCGAGTTCCTGCAGCGGAAGGGATTTACCGTGGAGGCAAATCCTAATACAAGAATTACGGACGAGCAGTTTGAAATGCTCAAGAAAGAGTTTAGTACAGACAAAGACCTTAAGAAAAAGACAGATCGGTCGGCCAGAGACCGCAAACCATCTGCAACGATGGCCGGTCATGATACACAGGAAAAAACGGAAACCGAGGAAATCAGGACCGTGCTCCCCAAGGACGCGCTTCCGAGATTTACACCAGTGGGAAAGATTGACTTGACGCAATTTGACCGCAAACCCAATAAGAACAAAGATAAAGACAAGAAAAACGACGTGAAGACGGAAACTACTGTGGCTGCATCGGAAACAGCATCCGAAAAGCCTGCCATCGATCATGACTCTCAGCCCGCAGAGGCTGCAACCCCATCTCAACCGCAGCCTGCTGCCAAGCCGGACAAGGCTGACGCTCCCGCAGCCCATGCGCCGGAAAAGGACACGCCTGCTCCGGAGGAACAGCCCCGCCCGGACACCGCTCCTGATGAGCCGGCGGGAAAACAGCCTGCCTGGACAACGGTCGAGGAGGCAGAGGCGAAGGAAGAGGAGATCTTCAAGATCCATCAGCCGGAATTTGTCTCGAAAATCAATGTGGTGGGGCAGATCGATCTGGATGCCCTGAACCAGTCTACGCGGCCCAAGAAGAAATCGAAAGAAGAGAAACGGAAGGAACGCGAAGAAAAGGAAAAGCAGCGCATGGACCAGCGCAAGCAGTTGAGAGAAGCCATCATCAAAGAAATCCGTCACGAAGACGGCAAGGCTAAGGACAAGGACAGAGACCGCGACAAGGACAGCGGCGGAAAGAAGAAACGCAACCGCATCAACAAGGAAAGGGTGGACATCAACGATGTGCAGAATTTCCAGCGCGGAGGCGGCAAGGAAAACCGTCCGGCAAAGGGAGGAGGCTCCCAGCAGTCCGCAGCGGCCGGCAGCGGCAAGAAGAGCAAAGACCGCTTCAAGAAACCCGTCATCAAGCAGGAGGTCAGCGAGGAAGACGTGGCCAAGCAGGTGAAGGAAACCTTGGCGCGGCTCACTGCCAAAGGCAAAAACAAGGGAGCCAAATACAGGAAGGAGAAACGCGAGCAGGTGGCCGAACGCCAGCATGAGCTGGAAAACAAGGAGCAGGCTGAAAGCAAGGTGCTGAAGCTGACCGAGTTCGTGACTGCCAATGAGCTGGCGAGCATGATGAACGTGCCCGTGACCCAAGTCATCGCGACCTGCATGAGTGTGGGCATTATGGTGTCTATCAACCAGCGTCTGGATGCCGAGACGATCAATCTCGTGGCCGAAGAGTTCGGATTCCACACGGAATATGTCAGCGCCGAGGTGGCTCAGGCCATCGTGGAGGAAGCCGACAAGGAGGAAGACCTGCAGCCACGGGCACCCATTGTGACGGTGATGGGACACGTTGACCACGGCAAGACTTCGCTGCTGGACTACATCCGCAAGTCTAATGTCATTGCCGGCGAGGCGGGCGGCATCACCCAGCACATCGGCGCGTATAACGTGACGCTGGAAGACGGCCGCAAGATCACCTTCCTGGACACGCCGGGACACGAAGCCTTCACCGCTATGCGTGCCCGTGGAGCCAAGGTGACGGACATTGCCATCATCATTGTGGCAGCCGACGACAACGTGATGCCTCAGACCAAGGAGGCCATCAACCACGCCACGGCGGCGGGGGTGCCCATCGTCTTTGCCATCAACAAGATAGACAAGCCGGGAGCCAATCCCGACAAGATAAAGGAAGAGCTGGCCAACATGAACTTCCTCGTGGAAGAGTGGGGAGGAAAATACCAGTCGCAAGACATCTCAGCCAAGAAAGGGACGGGCGTGAACGATCTGATGGAGAAAGTCTTGCTCGAAGCCGAGCTGCTTGAGCTGAAGGCCAATCCGGACCGCAAGGCCACGGGCTCCATCATCGAGTCTTCTTTGGACAAGGGCCGTGGCTATGTGGCGACGGTGCTCGTCTCAAACGGCACGCTGAAAGTGGGCGACATTGTGCTGGCCGGCACCAACTACGGAAAGGTGAAAGCCATGTTCAACGAGCGTAACCAGCGCATGAAAGAGGCCGGACCCTCAGAACCGGCCTTGATCCTGGGCTTGAACGGCGCGCCTGCCGCAGGCGACACGTTCCACGTGATCGAGACCGAGCAGGAAGCCCGCGAGATCGCCAACAAGCGCGAGCAGCTCCAGCGTGAGCAAGGGCTCCGCACCCAGAAGATGCTGACTCTCGACGAAGTGGGCCGCCGTCTGGCTTTGGGCGATTTCCATGAGCTGAACATCATTGTGAAAGGCGACGTGGACGGATCTGTGGAGGCGTTGAGCGATTCGCTCATCAAGCTGTCTACCGAACAGATTCAGGTGAATGTCATCCACAAAGGGGTGGGACAGATTTCCGAGTCCGATGTTTCGCTGGCCTCTGCGTCCGATGCCATCATCGTCGGCTTCCAGGTGCGTCCTTCGGGATCGGCTGCCAAGCTGGCCGAACAGGAAGGTGTGGACATCCGCAAGTACTCCGTCATCTATGATGCCATCGAGGAGGTGAAGTCAGCCATGGAAGGCATGCTGGCTCCGACACTGAAGGAGCAGGTGACAGCCACGATCGAAGTGCGCGAAGTCTTCAACATCAGCAAGGTCGGCCCTGTGGCGGGCGCCATGGTCAAGACCGGCAAGGTGAAACGCAGCGACAAGGCGCGCCTCATCCGCGACGGCATCGTGATCTTTACCGGAAGCATCAATGCCCTGAAGCGCTTCAAGGACGATGTGAAGGAGGTGGGCACCAACTTCGAGTGCGGCATCAGTCTCACGAACTGCAACGACCTGAAGGTGGGCGACATCATCGAGACTTACGAAGAGATCGAAGTGAAACAGACACTATAGACTTTTTGGCGATTAAATATTTCATAATATAAATAGGGAGGCGTGGCTTGTGAAAGTCGCGCCTTTTCGATTGCATGATGTTTCCGCTTTTCAATGAAAATCACTACCTTTGCCCCGACCAATCAGATTTCAAAGGATAGGATGACAACAATAGACATTATTATTCTGGTAGTGATAGGCATCGGCGTTCTGCTGGGTCTTATCAAAGGGGCATTGAAGCAGATAGCCGGCCTGTTGGGGCTGGTGGTGGGTCTGCTGGCCGCCCGTGCTTTGTACGCCTCTGTGGCCGAGGACGTGTTTTCCCGTGTGACCGACAACCTGACCCTGGCGCAGCTGCTGGCCTTTCTGGCCATTTGGCTGCTGGTTCCCTTGCTCTTCTTAGGCGTGGCGGCCCTGCTGACCAAGGTGCTCGACGCCGTCGCTTTAGGCTGGATCAACCGCCTGCTGGGCGGTGTGTTGGGCGGCGTGGTGCATGCCCTGCTGGTCAGCCTGGTGGTCTGTGTGCTGGAGCATGTCGACACCAACGACACGCTGATCAGCAGGGTCGATAAGCAACACTCCGTGCTCTACTACCGCATGGAGCCGCTGGCGGGGCTCTTCTTTCCCGCTGCCAAAGAATTTACAGAACAAATTTATAACGAGATAAACGATGCAACCGAACGAATCTGACAAGAACCAAGATAAGAATATGAAGGCCGACAACGAACTGGTGCGCCGTCTGGCGGAGGAGAAATACAAGTATGGCTTCACCACCGATGTACACACCGACATCATCGACCGTGGCCTGACCGAGGATACGGTCCGCCTCATCTCCGAGAAGAAAGGCGAGCCGGACTGGCTGTTGGAGTTCCGCCTCAAAGCCTACCGCCACTGGCTGACCATGGAGATGCCCACGTGGGCACATCTCCGCATCCCTGAGATAGACTATCAGTCCATTTCCTATTACGCCGACCCTACGGCCGCCAGGAAAGACGCTCCCAAGTCAATGGATGACGTAGACCCGGAGCTGATCAAGACCTTCAACAAATTGGGCATCCCCCTGGAGGAACAGATGGCGCTGAGCGGCATGGCGGTGGATGCCGTGATGGACTCCGTGTCCGTCAAGACCACCTTCAAGGAGACGCTGATGGAGAAAGGCATCATCTTCTGCTCCATCAGCGAGGCCGTGCGCGAACATCCCGACCTGGTGCAGAAATACTTGGGAAGCGTGGTGCCCTATCGCGACAACTTCTTCGCCGCCCTCAACTCAGCCGTCTTCTCCGACGGATCGTTTGTCTACATCCCCAAAGGCGTGCGCTGCCCCATGGAGCTTTCCACCTATTTCCGCATCAACGCCCGCAACACGGGACAGTTTGAGCGGACGCTCATCGTGGCGGACGATGACAGCTACGTGTCCTACCTCGAAGGCTGCACCGCACCCATGCGCGACGAAAACCAGCTGCATGCCGCCATTGTGGAAATCGTAGTCCACGACCGTGCCGAGGTGAAGTACAGCACTGTGCAGAATTGGTATCCGGGCGATGCCGAGGGGCGTGGCGGCGTGTACAACTTCGTCACCAAGCGCGGCCTCTGCAAAGGCGAGTCATCCAAGCTCTCCTGGACGCAGGTGGAGACGGGCAGCGCCATCACGTGGAAGTATCCCAGCACCATCCTGGCAGGCGACAATTCAGTGGGCGAGTTCTACAGTGTGGCCGTCACCAACCACCATCAGCAGGCCGACACAGGCACCAAGATGATCCACTTGGGCAAGAACACCCGTTCGACCATTGTCAGCAAAGGCATTTCGGCCGGACTGAGCGAGAACTCCTACCGGGGCTTGGTCAAGGTGGGCACGAAGGCCGACAACGCCCGCAACTACAGCCAGTGTGACTCCCTGCTGCTGGGCAGCCGTTGCGGTGCGCACACTTTCCCCTACATGGACATCCACAACGAGACCGCCATCGTGGAGCACGAAGCCACGACCTCGAAAATCAGCGAAGACCAGCTGTTCTACTGCAACCAGCGCGGCATCAACACCGAGGACGCCGTGGGTCTGATCGTCAACGGCTACGCCAAGGAAGTGCTCAACAAGCTGCCCATGGAGTTCGCCGTAGAGGCGCAGAAGCTGCTTAGTGTGTCGCTGGAAGGGAGTGTGGGATGAGGCACTTGCTGTTTTTGATATTTTTGCCCGATCGCACATACAGTCCGTGCATTAATTCGTATCTTTGCAGGCGATAAAAAAAGGAAATCAGGAACTAATCATTTAAAAACATTATAGATATGGCTAAGAAAGCTCTTTTAATGATTCTTGATGGTTGGGGCATTGGCGACCACAAGAAAGACGACGTGATTTATGTCACTCCCACACCGTATTGGGACAGTTTGTTGGCACAATATCCTCACTCGCAGCTCCAGGCCAGCGGCGAGAACGTCGGTCTGCCCGACGGACAGATGGGTAACTCTGAAGTGGGACACCTTAATATCGGTGCCGGACGCATCGTCTATCAGGACTTGGTGAAGATCAACCGCGCCTGTGCCGACGGTAGCATTCTGCAAAACAAGGAAATCGTTTCTGCCTTCACTTATGCCAAGGAGCAAGGCAAGGGCATCCATTTCATGGGGCTGACTTCTGACGGCGGTGTGCATTCCTCGTTGGATCACTTGTTCAAGCTCTGCGACATTGCCAAGGAATACGGCATCGGCGACCGCACCTTCCTCCACTGCTTCATGGATGGCCGTGATACCGACCCCAGAAGCGGCAAGGGCTTCATCCGGCAGCTGACCGACCATTGCGCCCAGAGCGCAGGCCGCATTGCGAGCATTGTGGGACGCTTCTACGCCATGGACCGTGACAAGCGGTGGGGACGCATCAAGGAAGCCTATGAACTCCTGATCAACGGGCAAGGCAAGCAGGCCACAGACATGGTGCAGGCCATGCAGGAATCCTATGATGAGGGCGTGACAGACGAATTTATCAAGCCTATCAACAACTGCGCTTTCGACGGCACCATCAAGGAGGGCGATGTGGTCATCTTCTTCAACTACCGCAATGACCGCGCCAAGGAACTTACCGTGGTGCTGACCCAGCAGGACATGCCCGAAGAAGGCATGAAGACCATCCCCGGCCTGCAATATTACTGCATGACACCTTACGACGCTTCTTTCAAGGGTGTGCATATCATTTTTGACAAGGAAAACGTGGCCGATACATTGGGCGAATATCTCTCGAAGAACGGCAAGAAGCAGCTGCACATTGCCGAGACAGAGAAATATGCGCACGTGACCTTCTTCTTCAACGGAGGCCGCGAGGCTCCTTTCCCTGGCGAAGACCGCATTCTGGTGCCTTCTCCCAAGGTGGCCACCTATGACCTCAAGCCTGAAATGAGCGCTTACGAGGTGAAAGACAAACTGGTGGAGGCTATCAATACGCAGAAATACGACTTTATCGTTGTCAACTACGCCAATGGTGACATGGTAGGCCATACGGGCATCTACGAGGCCATCGAGAAAGCCGTAGTTGCCATTGACAATTGTGTGCGCGACACGGTTGAGGCCGCTAAAGCCAACGACTACGAAGTGATCATCATTGCCGACCATGGCAATGCCGATCATGCTCTCAACGCCGACGGCACGCCTAACACGGCTCACTCTCTCAACCCCGTTCCCTTTGTTTACGTCACGGCGAACAAGGATGCGAAGGTGGAGAACGGTGTGCTGGCCGATGTGGCTCCGTCCATCCTTCACATCATGGGCTTGCCCCAACCGGCGGACATGACTGGCAAGGATTTGATTAGCTAATATTCTTTTTTCATAGAGGCGCGGACTCCCTGACTATTGGGGACTATCCGCGCTTTTTTTATTGATGCTTGCCTATGTTGCAAATACAAGATGTTATCGTCAGCTTCGATGTATTGAAGGAGAAATTCCAGTGTGACCTCTCAGCCTGCCAGGGCGCTTGCTGCATAGAAGGGGACGCGGGCGCTCCGCTGGAGCTGGACGAAGTGGAGAAAATAGAAGAAGTCCTGCCTCTCATTTGGGAAGAATTGTCGCCTGAGGCGCGGAAGGTCATCGATAGCCAGGGAGTGGCCTACGTGGACTCAGAGGGTGACCTGGTGACTTCCATTGTCAATGGCAAGGATTGCGTCTTCACCTGCTATGACAATCACGGCTGTTGTTATTGCGCCATTGAGAAAGCGTGCAGGGAAGGCAAGAGCGGTTTTCTGAAGCCCGTCTCTTGCCACCTTTATCCCATTCGGGTGAAAGATTTCGGCCGGTTCAAGGGCGTGAACTATCATCGCTGGAATGTCTGCAAGGCTGCTGTCCTGTTGGGGCGGAAAGAGAATACGCCTGTCTACCGATACTTGAAAGAGCCGCTCATCCGGAAGTTCGGCGCAGACTGGTATGCCGAACTGGAGACGGCGGTGGAGGAATTGAAGAAGCAGGGACTGCTGTAGCGCGGAAGTCAGTCAAACTTCATCACGAAGGTGGTCTCCTTGCCGGGCAGGTAAGTGAGGCTGCCGCCGGAGAGACGCATGATCTGGCGGGAAATGCTCAGGCCGATGCCGCTGCCGTTGTGTTTCGTGGTGAAAAAGGGAATGAAGATCTGGTCTGCCACTTCTGGTGGGATGGCGGGGCCATTGTCGGACACTTCGATCACCACCGCTTCATTTTCGTCACAATAGGCACGGATGCTGATGCGGCCGTCCGTTTGGGAGCCGATGGCTTGCAGGGCGTTGGCCAGCAGGTTGGTCATCACCTGGCCGATGAGATGTTCGTCGGCATGAAGGATGAGGTCTTTCGGGCGGATGTCGATGCGGAAGTCGGCCTTGGTGTCTGGAAAGCGGTGTCGGGCCAGCTGCACCATGCGGCTGACGAGTGCTCTCACAAAGAACAGGGAAGGCACGGGGGTGGGAAGATGTGTGAACTTGCGGTAGTTTTCCACAAAAGCCAGCAGTCCTTGGCCGGTGTCGCTGATGGTCTGCAGCCCTTGGCGCAGTTCCTCCTTGTCTTCCATCCTTGTCAGCAAGGTTTCACTTAGCGAGGTGATAGGGGTGACAGAGTTCATGATTTCGTGGGTGAGCACCCTTGTCAGGCGGGTCCAGGAGTCAATTTCCTTTTCGTCCAATTCATGATTGATGTCGTTCAAGGCCACAATGCGCAGGGACTCATCGTGGACGGTGATGCCGCTCACCCGGATGGAGAGGTCGGCCGTGCCCCGTTCGTTGGTGAAAGTGGTTCTCAGCTTGTCGCCCGGACGGCAGCTGGCCAGGAGTTCGGGCAGGCGGGGATCGATGTTGGCCAATTGGCTGATATGTGTCAGCACCTCCATGCCCAGCAGGCGCAGGGTCTCGTTGTTTTTCTGGTAAATGTCACCCCGGCTGTTCAGCACGATGATGCCTGTGTTGACGCAGTTCAGGATGAGTTCGTAGTATTTCTCTTGTTGCGCCGTTTCCATTTTGACTTGCCCCAACATTCGGGTCATCCGGTTGAACGCTTGATGGATCAGGCGGTCGGTCTCTGGCATGTCTGTCTCGTTGAAGCGCACGCTGAAGTCGTTGTTGGCGATGGCATCCAGCAGGAAAAGCGTTTTGCGGGTGTATTGGCGGTGAATCCGGACTTGCCGGCAGAGGGCGTAGATGGCAAGCAGGGCGAGCGTGAGAGCCGCGCCATAGCGGTGCAGCATGCCGGCTGCGGCTGCCCCCGCTGTCAGCAGGAGGGTGGCGGCGGCCCATAGCGGATAAGATTGCAGGAGGATGTGCAGTCGTCTCTTCATGACATGGCAGGTCTAAAGTCCGTATTTCTTCATTTTATTGTAAAGGGTCTGCCGGCTGATGCCCAGCCTGGCGGCTACTGCAGAGAGGTTGCCTGCGCAGGTGTCCAATGTCCGGCGTATCATCTGTATTTCCATTTCCTCTAAGGTGGTGGCGGGTGGGACGGTCTCGGCCGTCGGGAGGGGAGACTGCAGCTGGAACACTTGAGGAGTCAGTTCAGAGCCGTCGCTGATGATGACTGCCTTTTCGATGGCATGTTCCAGTTCGCGGATGTTTCCTTTCCACGGGTGTTGGCGGAGTTTCTCTTCGGCTGCGGCGCTGAGGGTGGCTTCCGGCCTTCCGTATTGCCGTCCGAAGCGGCTGACGAAGAGACGCGCCAAGGGGACAATGTCTTCCGGACGTTTGCGCAAGGGCGGTATTTCCAGGTGGATGGTGTTGATGCGGTAGAGCAGGTCTTCACGGAATTCACCTTGGCGCACCATCTGGGGCAAGTCGCGGTTGGTGGCGCAGATGAGGCGGATGTCTACAGGAGTGGGAGTGTTGCTGCCCACGCGCACGATGCTGCGCCGCTGGAGGGCGGTCAGCAGTTTGGCCTGCAAGGCATAGGGCAGGTTGCCTATTTCGTCTAAGAATAGGGTGCTGTGTCCGGCGGCTTCAAATTTGCCGGGGCGGTCGGCGTGAGCATCTGTAAAAGCGCCTTTCACATGGCCGAACAGCTCGCTTTCGAAGAGGCTGGGGGTCAGGGCACCCATGTCCACCGTCACCATTTCCCTCTCTCTTCGGCCGGAAAGGGCGTGCAGTTCGCGGGCCAGCATCTCCTTGCCTGTACCGTTCTCGCCGGTGATGAGGATATTGGCGTCCGTAGGCGCCACCTTTTCGGCCAGCCGCCGCAGTTCCTGCATAGCTTGGCTTCCGCCCCAGTACATGGCGGGGGATCGGGAGCTTTGGCTCGTTTTGCGCACAGATCCGGCGGCGCTTGTCAGTGTGTCTATCAGTTTCTGGTTGTCCCATGGCTTCACCACGAAGTCCGCCGCTCCTTCCTTGATGCCCCGCACGGCCAGACCGATGTCGGCGTAGGCCGTAAACAGCACAACGGGCAGGGCGGGGCAGAGGCGTTTCACCTCGCGGAGCCAGTACAGCCCTTCGCCGCCGTTGTTGACTCCCGCGCCGAAATTCATGTCTAATAATAACACTTGCCACGGCTCTTGACGCAGTGCCGAGGGCAGCGTGACGGGCGAGGGGAGGGTGACGATGCGGCTGAACACGGGCTTCAGCAGCAGTTGCAAGGCGGAGAGCACACTTCGGTTGTCATCGACAACGAGGATAGGGCCGAGTTTCTTCATGAGCTTATTTTACTTGGATTTGATTCACGCCGCAAAAGTAAGGATTTTAATTAGAATAGGAAGCGGGAAGGAGAGGAAAAGTGCATGTGTCCAATAGTTGGACGGCGGTGTCTAAGTCTTGGACACTGCATCGCAAGGTGTGCCTTCGCAACAGGCTGATAATGTGTGTGTTGCTTGTCTGGCACGGTTTTGGCTTTAGTCCATTGTCAGACAAGCACATTTAAAAGATTACGCAATATGAAGCAACTTTACTACGTTATCCAGACTTTGCGCCACGCGGCGGGCAGCAACCTCTTCAAGGTCGTCTCGCTGGGGCTGGCGCTGGCGATGAGCGTGCTGCTCTTCGCCCGTGTGGCCTACGAACAGAGCTACGACACATGTTTCCGGGACTATGACGACATCTGCCAGGTGTGGATGCGCTACATCATGAACGGCGAGAAGCTGGACTGGCAGGAGCAGAACATGGGGCCTACGGTGGGCACCATTCTGGAACACTTCCCCGACCAGGTGGAGGCGGGCACCTGCACCCAGTTCTTCTTGGCAAGCGCTCCTTTGTATCATGGCAACGTGCGCTTCAACGAGCCGAAGATCTGCGCCGACTCCCTCTTCTTCCGGACGATGGGCATCGAGGTGCTGAGCGGCAATCCTGTGCAGGACCTGCAGCAGCCTCATGTCATCTACCTGAGCGAGTCGTTCGCCAAGCGCCTGTTTGGCAACGCGAACCCCATCGGCCAGACGCTCGACTACAACCACGAACGCAGCCTGACCGTGCGGGGCACATATGCCGACATCCCCGACAACACTACCGTCAAGGCCGATGCCATTATCTCCATGCCTCCTTCGTGGGTCAAGACGCAGTTGAACTATTCCTGGGACGGGGGCGACTCCTATCCGCAATATGTCCGCCTGAAACCGGGCACGGATGTGGACAAGCTGAATGCCCGCATCGATGCGCTCATCTCCCAGCTGATGCCCGACCGGGGCAAGGACGGTGCCGACCTCAGCATCCGCGTGGCTCCCCTGCGCGACACCTACCGGGGCTACGACGAGGTGGCGCGGATGAAGGTCATCATGCTTGTCCTGGGCTTGAGTATCCTTTTCATCGCCGCGCTGAACTATGCCCTGCTCAGCGTCTCCAGCCTGTCGCGCAGGGCGAAGGCCGTGGGCGTGCATAAGTGCAGCGGGGCGAGCGGCGGGGGCGTGTTCGGCATGTTCCTCCTGGAGACGGCGGTCATCGTCCTGCTGGCCGTGGTGGTGATGGCGGGGCTGATGCTGGGCTTCCGCGACTTCGTGGAAGACACGGCCGCCACGAAGCTCGGCAACCTCTTTACGTGGGAGCGCATCTGGGTGCCTGTGCTCACGGTACTGCTGCTCTTCGTGGTGGGCGGCGTGCTGCCCGGCCAACTGTTTGCCCGCATCCCCGTGACGCAAGTGTTCTGCCGCTACACCGAGGGCAGGAAAGGGTGGAAGCGTCCGCTGCTGTTCGTGCAGTTCGGGGGCGTGGCCTTCATCTGCGGACTGATGGGGATGATCATGCTGCAATACCGGTACGTCATGAACAAGGACATGGGCTATGTGGTGGACCGCATGGCGGTGTCGCCCTTCGGCGGCCTTTCCGATGTGGACAGCGACAGGGCCGTGGCCTTCTTCAAGAGCCTGCCTTACGTGGAGGCCGTGGCCGGCAGCACCGGCATCCCCTTGTGGGGCTACAGCGGCACGCTGATCAACAGCGAGAACGGCGAGAGCCTCTTCTCCGCCAGGCTGGACTACGTGACGGAAAACTATCCCACGCTGATGGGCATGACGCTGCTCAGAGGCCGCGTGCCTCGCGGCGGGCAGGACGAAGTGATGGTCAACGAGGAGTTCGCCCGACGCATGGGCTGGACGGCGGACAACGCCATCGGGCAGGTGGTGCGCACCATGGGCGAGACACCCAAGGTGGTGGGTGTGGTGAAAGACTTCCAGATACAGAGTTACTACCTGCCCCGGATGCCCTACCTCTGCTTCGGGATGAGGTTCCCCAGTGCCTATCTCACCTTCAGGCTGAAGGAGCCTTTCGGCGACAACCTGCAGAAGCTGCAAAAGGCCGTGGCCGAAGCCTGGCCCGGCAGGACGGTCGACATCCATTCCATGCCGCAGATACGTGACCGGATGTACAATCCCGTCCGCGTGTTCCGCAACGCCACGCTGGTGGCCGGGCTCGTGATGTTCGTCATCATGCTCATGGGCTTGCTGGGCTACACCGCCGACGAGGTGCAACGCCGCTCAAAGGAGATCGCCATCCGCAAGGTGAACGGCGCCGAAGCAGGCGGCATCCTGGAGCTGCTGGGGCGCGACGTGCTCACCGTGGCCGCGCCCGCCGTATTAGTGGGCATCCTGGCTTCGGCCTATGTCAACGGCCTGTGGCTGGACATGTTCTCCATACAAGTGCCCGCAGGCTGGCCGATGTATGCACTGACGGGCATTGCCCTGCTGCTGCTCATCGTGGCCTGCGTGCTGTGGCGCACGTGGGGCATCGCCAACGCCAATCCCGTGGAGAGCATCAAGGCGGAATAGGAAGTGGAATATTGTGCGGCAGGAATGCCGCACTTCCTTTGGATTAATAATGATAATAAAACGATATAAGACTATGATTCAGATTAACGACATCAGCAAAGTCTTCCGCACGTCGGAAGTAGAAACCGTGGCGTTGAACCACGTCAGCCTGGAAGTGAAAGAAGGCGAGTTTGTCGCCATCATGGGGCCGTCGGGCTGCGGCAAGTCCACCTTATTAAATATATTGGGTCTGCTGGACAACCCCACCGAGGGCAGTTACCGGCTCTTGGGGCAGGAGGTGGCCGGCCTGCATGAGAAAGAGCGCACCCGTGTGCGAAAGGGCAAGATAGGCTTCGTGTTCCAAAGCTTCAACCTGATAGACGAACTCAATGTGTTCGAGAACGTGGAACTGCCCCTGACCTATCTCGACATCAAGTCATCCGAGCGCAAGCGCATGGTGACCGAACTGCTGCGGCGCATGAACATCAGCCACCGCGCCAAGCACCTGCCCCAGCAGCTCAGCGGCGGACAGCAGCAGCGTGTGGCCATCGCCCGCGCCGTCATCACCCGCCCCAAGCTCATCCTGGCCGACGAGCCTACGGGCAACCTCGACTCCAAGAACGGCAAGGAAGTGATGGATCTCCTGACCGAACTCAACCGCCAGGGCACGACCATCGTGATGGTGACCCACTCGAAACACGACGCCGGTTTCGCCCACCGCACCGTACATCTGTTTGACGGCAGCATTGTGGCCAATATGTTGAACGAGCTATGAGACAGTTGCATTACACCGTCCTGACCCTGCTTCACGGGCGGGGCGGGAATATGGTCAAGCTCGTGTCGCTCACGTTGGGACTCCTGGTCGGTGTGCCGGCCTTGACGGTCTTGTTCCGCGAGTCGGTGGAGGACTTACTGGAAGCGGCCTGAATGAGCTGTTCACCTGGCATACGCTCTACGTACCTCTCTGCCTGATACTGCCGCTCTTTGCGGTGGCAGGCTTCCTGCCCGGCATGGTTTGTGTTGCTGTTCCTCCTCCTGCTTATCCTTATCGTGTCCGTGGTGGTGATCAAGGCTTGGCGCATCGCCAATGAGAATCCCGTGAGAAGCATCAGGAGCGAATGATCCGACACGCGGCACACCTTTTCTTTAGACGGTAATCACTGTTTACAAAACAGGGGTTGTAAGAAGTATATGTTGAGGACATACGTATATCCTCATCACCGATGTACGTACATCCTCATCACCGATGTACGTATATCCTCATCATCGATGTACGTATATCCTCATCATCGATATACGTACATCCTCATCATCGATATACGTTTGTTTTTAATGAATATATTAGCCGTTGATTATTAATGACTTACGGAAACCGCTTTCAAGAGCTGCGTGAGACGGCCAAGCCGGAGCCGGACGCTCCGGACGAGCGGCGCACCCTGTCCGGAGCGGGTTGGCAGGCATGTTGAAAAAGCAAGACAATCCATAGCCTGTGAAACGCCCCTTTCTCCTGAAAGCTCCCGTCGGTAGACGCATTTTGTCACCTGCCGATGGCACAACTCTGGAGACTTATCGCTACTTTTGCAGGGAAAACCAACGTTTACTGCATAAATGCCTGTGAAAAAGAACTTGTTTAGCAGCCCTGGATTTGCCCTCTACCGCCTGCCTTGGGCGAGACATTGCCAGCTGGTGCTGCAGACTGCGGGCGAGGTCGAGCGGTCGGCCCGTGCCGCCGACGTGATTGGCCGCCCCGGATTCGTGATGGCTCCCTTCCATCCGTCCGATGCGCATCCCACGCTTTCCATCCGTCCCGATGTCACGGCCATCGGCTGGGAGAAGATCGTTCAGGTGGCAGAAGGTCTCACTTGGCGGGAGAGCGCGCCGTCCTGTTCCGTCCCGTCCCTCCCGCCTCCCGACTGTCAGGAGGCGGAACGGGCACGGTATGAAAGGGTCTGCGCACGTTTCATCGCCTCTTTGCGTGAAGGCCGGTTCGACAAACTGGTGCTGTCGCGGGCTTCGGTGACGGATGCCCCCGAAGGGTTTTCACCTTTAGACGTGTTCCGCCGAGCCTGTGCCGCCTATCCCCGTATGATGATTTATCTCTGCCACACGCCCTGGACCGGGACATGGCTGGGCTGTACGCCCGAAATCCTGTTGAGCGGACGCGGATGCGGCTGGCACACCGTGGCCTTGGCCGGCACCCAGCCCATGCAGGGAGAGAGCTTGCCCACCCATTGGGACGGGAAGAACCGCGAGGAGCAGGCGTTCGTGGCCGACTACATCCGCCGCGTCATCCGCAGCCAGGGCGGTACGCTCGTCGAAGAGCAAGGCCCCTACACCGCCCGTGCCGGGCAAGTGGCCCATCTCAAGACCGATTTCCATTTCCGTCTTCCTCACCTTTCGGCCTACAGGCCCATGCTGGAAGCCCTGCATCCCACTCCCGCCGTATGCGGCCTGCCCAAGGACGAGGCTCTGCGGTTCATCCTTGAACAGGAAGGCTACGACCGCAGCTATTACAGCGGCTTTGTGGGCCGGACCGATACCGGCGGGCAGACCGATCTCTACGTCAACCTCCGCTGCATGGAGACCGACGGCAAGCGCATCCGCTTCTATGCCGGCGGCGGCATCCTCCCTCAGTCCGACGTCCGGTCGGAGTGGGAAGAGACCGAGGAGAAGATGGACACGCTGAGGCGTATCCTTGTCAATGATTTATAATCTATAATCTATAATTTATAATTTACCACTAACCGTTATCAACGTGTATTCAGACAAGAAAAACATCCTTCAACTGGCTTCCCTGCTTGAAGCCCACGGCGTCGGGGACATCGTGCTCTGCCCCGGCAGCCGCAACGCCCCCATCGTGCATACCCTGTCGCAAGTCAGCGCGTTCCATTGTTATCAGGAGACCGACGAGCGCAACGCGGGCTTCATGGCTCTTGGCATGTCGGTGGCCACCGGCAAGGCGACGGCAGTCTGCTGCACCTCCGGCTCGGCCTTGGTCAACCTGCATCCCGCCGTGGTCGAAGCCTTTTACCAGCGCGTGCCGCTGATCGTCATCTCTGCCGACCGTCCTGCCTGCTGGATAGGCCAGCAGGACGGGCAGACCCTGCCCCAGCCGGGCGTGTTCGGCCCGATGGTGAAGTTCATGGCCAGCCTGCCCGAAGTCCGCAGCGGGGAAGACGAATGGTACTGCAACCGCCTCATCAACGAAGCCCTGCTGACAGCCACGCACGGCCATCCCGGCCCTGTCCACATCAATGTGCCCATCTCCGAGCCGCTCTACCGCTTCACCGTGGATAAGCTTCCCGATGTGAGGGTGATCCGCCGGGCAGGGCAGCCGACAGACCTCTTGAAGGTGATGAAGACCACGTCCAGGCGGATGATCATCTCAGGCCAATGTTCCAAAAAGGAGCAATATGACTTTAGCCTCATCACCAACCTGCCCAACCATTTTGTGCTTCTGGGCGAGCATCTGGCCAACCTCTCATCGAAAAGCCCATTCATCGGCAACTTCGACCCGATCCTTGAGAACGCCTCTCCGGAGGAGCTTGAAAGCCTGCGGCCCGAACTGCTGGTCACCTACGGAGGCCACATCGTGTCGGGACGGCTGAAGAAGTTCCTGCGGCGCTATCCGCCCCAATACCATTGGCATATCTCTGCGGAAGGCGATGTGACGGACACGTTCCGCTGCCTGACCTGTGTGTGTGAGAACAGGCCGACCCCCTTTTTCAACAAGCTGGATCTGGATCTCATGTATACGGGCAACTACATTTTTAAGACCACGTCCTACATCCAGCTGTGGAACGAGCGTAGCGCGACAGCTCCGTTGCCCGCCCCCGATTATTCCCCCCGTTCGGTGACGGGCGATGTGGTCACCCGTTTGCCCGGCAACAGCAACCTCCATCTGGGCAACAGCTCCGTCGTGAGGTATGCCCAGCAATATCCTTTGCCGCCAGACAGGACACTGGAAGTGTGTTGCAACCGGGGCGTGAACGGCATCGAAGGTTCCTTGCCGGCAGCCGTGGGTACTGCCCTGGTCTCGTTCCCATTCCCCACCTTCCTCCTCATCGGCGACCTCAGCTTCTTCTACGGCATGAACGCCCTGTGCCGGGACGTGCCGCCCAACCTGCGCGTCCTGCTGCTGAACGATTTCGGTGGACGGATCTTCCGCACGCTGAAGGGAATGCCCGAAGGCGAAAGCCGGCGCTTCATCATGGGACAGCACGACGTCACCGCCAAAGCCTGGGCTGTGGAAAGAGGCTTCCGCTACATAGCCGTCCACAACAGGGGGGAATGGGAGAAAGCCTGCCGCCTCTTCGTCTCGTCCAGGAGACTGACAAAGCCTATGCTGGTGGAAGCCTTCTTCGACTGATCATTCATCATTAACCATTAATCCCTAATAAAATAAAGATGGAAACAACAAGAGAATGGAAAACAATCCGAACCTATCAAGACATTCTGTTTGACAGTTACAACGGCATTGCCCGCATCACCATCAACCGTCCGCGTTACCGCAACGCCTTCACGCCGGACACGACCGACGAGCTGAGCGACGCCTTCCGCTATTGCGCCGACTGTCCGGACATCCGTGTCGTGCTTCTGACCGGAGCCGGAGACAAGGCGTTTTGCAGCGGCGGCGACATGCACGTCAAGGGTCACGGCGGATACATAGGCAGCAACGGCCTGCCCCGCCTCAACATCCTGGGTGTGCAGAAGCAGATCCGTTCCTTGCCCAAGCCCGTCATTGCCATGGTGAACGGCTATGCCATCGGCGGCGGGCATGTGCTGCACGTGGTATGCGACCTGACCATCGCTTCCGAGAACGCCATTTTCGGACAGACCGGCCCGAAGGTGGGCAGCTTCGACGCGGGTTTCGGCTCCTCCTATCTGGCGCGCGTCGTGGGGCAGAAGAAGGCCCGCGAGATCTGGTTCCTTTGCCGCCAGTATTCCGCTCAGGAAGCTCTTGAGATGGGGCTGGTCAACAAGGTGGTTCCGCTGGAGCGGCTGGAAGACGAAGCCGTGGCCTGGGCTGAGAAGATGATGGAGCACAGCGCCCTTGCCTTGCGCATGATCAAGGCCGGCCTGAACGCCGAACTGGACGGACAGGCCGGCATTCAGGAGCTGGCGGGAGACGCCACCATGCTTTATTACATGACCGACGAGGCTCAGGAGGGCGGCCGCGCTTTCCTGGAGAAACGGAAGCCCAAGTTTTGAGTTGGTGAGTTTTTGAGTTGACGAGTTCGTTAATCACTAATACTTAATCACTAATACTTATCGTGTATAACATCAGAATCATCAAGAAACAGCTGCATTTCAAGCAGCCTGCCGGGACTTCGCGCGGGGTCTATACCACCCGCGACCTTTGGTATATCGTGCTCACCGACACCGACCGTCCGGGGCGGTACGGCGTAGGCGAATGCGCCCCCTTGCCCCAATTGAGCCAAGAGCTTGGCCCCACCTACGAACAGCAGCTGGACGAGAGTTGCCGTAAACTGACTGAAGAAGGGAAGCTGGACCACGCCTGGCTCGCTCCCCTGCCTTCCATACGTTTCGGGCTGGAAACCGCCTTGCTCCATCTGGAAGCGGGCAATCTGTGTTTCTGGCAGACACCTTTCTCGCAAGGCGCAGCCGGCATCCCCATCAACGGGCTGATCTGGATGGGCGACTTCGACACCATGCGCCGCCGCATCGACGAGAAGCTGGAGAAGGGATTCCGCTGCATCAAGCTGAAGATAGGAGCCATCGGTTTCGATCAGGAACTGGAGCTGCTGGACTACATCCGCCGACGGGCCGCGCCCGAACAGGTGGAGCTGCGCGTGGATGCCAACGGAGCCTTCACCCCCGAAGAAGCGCCGGAAAAGCTGGAACGCCTGGCCCGTTACCGCCTCCACTCCATCGAGCAGCCCATCCGCGCCGGACAATGGAAAGAGATGGGCCGCCTTTGCCGCCACACTCCCTTGCCCGTCGCTTTGGACGAAGAGCTGATCGGCGTCAATCTGTATCACGAGAAGATGGAGCTGCTCGACACCGTCCGTCCGCAGCACATCGTCTTGAAGCCTTCTCTCCACGGCGGCATCCAAGGCTGCAAGGAATGGATCGGTCTGGCCGAAGAGCGGGGCATCGGCTGGTGGGTGACCTCGGCCCTGGAAAGCAACATCGGCCTCCACTCCATCGCCCAATGGTGTGCCACCCTGCAGACCGTCCGCACCCAAGGTCTGGGCACCGGACTGCTTTTTACAGACAACGTGGACTATCCGCTGCACATCCAGGGCGATTGCCTCTATTTCCAGCCTGAAATGCCGGCCCCCGACCTCTTAAACTGGCTGGAAGCATGAGGCCGACACGCATCACCATCGGAGGCGTGACGTATGAGTCGCCGCGCCTGCCCCGTCCCGAAGAAGCGCCTGAAGGCAGTTTCTTGCGTGACCTCTATGCCTTTCTGGAAGAGTGGCAGGACGATGCCGACACGGTGCTGGTACACACTTCCGGCTCTACGGGCACACCCAAGCCCCTCCGGGCAGAGAAGGCGCGCATGACGGCCAGCGCACGCCTCACCTGCCGTTTCCTGGGGCTTCGGCCGGGCGACACGGCCTTGCTCTGTATGTCCTTGCGCTACATTGCCGGCAAGATGGTAGTGGTGCGGGCGCTGACCGCCGGTCTGAACCTGCTTCCGGTGACCCCTTCCGGACATCCGTTCGAGACTCTGGAGCAGGCTCCCGTGTTTGCCGCCCTCATCCCGATGCAGGTGTACAACTCCTTGCAGGTGCCGCGCGAGCGGGAATTGTTGCGCCAGGTGCGCCATCTCATCATTGGCGGCGGCGCCATCGACGCTTCGTTAGGAGAGGCCCTTCGCCCGTTCCCTCACGCCGTGTGGTCCACTTACGGCATGACCGAGACGCTTTCACACATCGCGCTCCGCCGTCTGAACGGGCCGGAAGCCTCAGATTGGTACACGCCGTTCGACAACGTGCAGGTGCGGCTCACTGAGGAGGACACCCTCCTGATCCACGCGCCCGAAGTCTGTCCCGTCCCTTTGCGCACCAACGACATTGCCCGCCTTGATGCCCGTGGCCGTTTCCGCATCTTGGGCCGTAAGGACAATGTGATCAACAGCGGCGGGGTAAAGATACAGATCGAGCAGGTGGAAGCGGCGCTGAGCGGACACCTGCCCGTACCTTTCTACATCACCTCCACGCCCCATCCCAAGTTTGGAGAGCTTGTCACCCTCTTGGCGCAGGACGACGGACAGCATACGTCCGACTCCCTGCTGGCCTTGTGTAAGCCCCTGCTTCCTCCCTATTGGCAACCGCGCCGCTGCGTGCTGGTCTCCCGCCTGCCGCAGACCGGCACAGGCAAGCCTGACCGTGCGGAGGCGCGTCGGATGGCGGCCGGGTGACAGAGCGTTCTCTCCGGCCTTTGGGCTATGAAAAAAAAGCGGGCCGCAACGTACATGTTCCCATGCACCTTGCGACCCGCCTTTGATGTCTTATTTGGCAGACGATTATGCCTTTACGCCATTGTATTCGTCAGAAACGGTCAGTTTCTTTCTGCCTTTTGCACGACGTGCAGCCAACACTCTCCGGCCGTTTGCTGTGGCCATTCTTTCACGGAAGCCGTGTTTGTTTCTTCTCTTTCTGTTCGAAGGTTGAAATGTTCTTTTCATCGGTTATCTTATTTTTATGTTATTATTCTCACGAATTCGGGGTGCAAAAATAGAGACTTTTTTCAAAACAAGCAAGCGATAACTCATTTTCTCTCAAAAGTTTTGTGTTTTTTACTGATTTGCATTACTTTTGCAGCCGAATTCACCGTATCTGTGTGGCGCTTCCGCTCTGATATTCCTGAAAAGGCGCATGTGAGACCTGAAAAAGCATAGGTAAGGGTTGACTGATTACTTAAATAACATAATATAAAAAAGACGATAACGTATGATTAATGCTCAAGACATTAAAATCGGAACTTGCATCCGCATGGACGGCAAGCTCTATTTCTGCATTGACTTCCTGCATGTAAAGCCGGGAAAGGGTAACACTTTTATGCGTACCAAGCTGAAAGACGTGGTGAACGGCTACGTGTTGGAACGCCGCTTCAACATCGGCGAGAAGCTGGAAGACGTGCGCGTGGAACGCCGCCCCCATCAATATCTCTATAAAGAAGGCGAGGACTATATCTTCATGAATCAGGAGACTTTCGAGCAGATCCCCGTGGCGCACGACCTGATCAACGGCGTTGACTTCCTGCTGGAAGGCATGGTGGTGGACGTGGTGTCCGACGCTTCCACGGAGACGGTGCTCTATGCCGATGTGCCCGTGAAGGTGCAGATGAAGGTGACCTACACCGAGCCGGGACTGAAAGGCGACACTGCCACCAACACGCTGAAACCCGCTACCGTGGAGTCTGGCGCGACTGTCCGTGTGCCGCTCTTCATCAACGAAGGCGAGACCATCGAGATCGACACCCGCGACGGATCGTATGTCAGCCGTGTGAAGGCATAATAATAGAGTTTGATTATATAGAGAGAAGGAGAGACATGGTCTTCAGGGAGAAGACGCGTGTTTCTCCTTATTTTATACAGATCTGCTTACATTTAGTCTATCCTGTCATAAGACTGCATTTTTCGGACGCGGATGATGCCGGTTTATGCTAAAATCAATCCGTGCGCCAAAACATTTTTTTGTTGGCACAGGCTGCCATCATCATAGCTGCCATGATCATAAAAATACATTTTTTCATTGTGCTGTTTATATTACTTCGTTGTTTGGCTGAATCCTGTTTCCTCTGAAGACCATGCTTCCCATTTACAGTCTTCCATTTTCATATCAGTAAATTTGGCTGTAAAAGAATGGTTTACGGGACTTGCAGCATAGATGCCGAACGAGATTTCACCATCACCATGAAACAGATGGAAAGAACGCATCTGCTTGAAGTTGATGCCATCGAGACTTGTTTCTATATAATAATCACTTTCGCGACGGCTTAACCGATACCACATTTCACGTATGGAGGATGGGATATCGTGGGTAGCCCAGTCTGAATAACCATTGTTCGTGACCACACTGCCCAACCGTTGGTATTCTTCATTTTCATACTCAATGGATGCTTTCATCCAATTGTCGCTGTCCAAGTATATGGCAATGCCACATTGGTCGAATAGTGCGGAACTGTTGAAGGAAGTCTTGACCGTGAACGAAAAATATTTTCGTGCGGTTTTCATTTGCAACACGGGTGCATTGTCATTGCTGAATCCGTAATAGGTACGTTGCCAAAGGTCTGTATTCGGTTCTGTTTCAATGGTAATCACCGAGTCGGTAATCGAATAGCGTTTAGGCTCACGTACCCAATAAAGGTTCTCTTTTGTAAACTGTTTCATGATCGTGTCATTGGATGCCGTTGTCATTTCTTGTTTGATTTCCATTTTGTCTTGCTGTTGATTGCCTCCGCACGATACAAGCCCTCCCGCCAGCATCAATGCGGATAAAACTAAAACTTCTTTTTGCATAATGAATATAAATGTTATGGTTATTTCGACTAATCAATCAATCCCAGCCTTTTTGCTTTATGACATGCTTCGGTGGTGTTATTCACCCGCAGTTTGGCTATGATATTCTGCCTGTGGCGGTCTACGGTGTGCTTGCTTATTTCCAGCTTGTCTGCAATCATCTTACTGGATTTTCCGTTCTGTATCATCTGCAATACAAGTTTCTCACGTTCGGAAAGAATGTGATCCTCATTGATCACAAGAAGTTTCTTTTCTCCCGTCATCGTATTTACCAGATAAGCCCCTCCACTGTCTTCGGGTGTCAAGTTGTAGAGGCAAAGAGCATAACTGACCCCTTGCTGGCCGTTTCCTGAAAAATAAAAGATGCGGTGCCTCCAATAGTGATATTCCCCGTCTTTTCCACACATTCTCATCGTGTTCTCAAGATACCATGAAAACATTTCTTTCGAATGGAAAGAAGAGACCAAGCGGAAGAAAGTCAGTTCTTGCAGGCAACGCTTTTTCCAGTCATCAGGATGAATCCGATTGAAAATCTCTTCTTCCCAAACCGAATCAACCGTCTGAGTCGTATGTGATTTGCCCAATCCCAAGATCTCGCAAGATTCTCCGAAGAAAATGTGGCTTTTGTCAGTGCGTAGATTGCTTAGCACGGCAATGGATTTCTCACAGATAGCGTATGACTGCGCGGCAAGACAAAGACGATGTTCCTCGTCCTGTGCATATACGCCATCCATTTGCTGATGGAACTTTTTGCTCAACCTATCATCTATTTCTACCATATGCTTCTGTTTATTACGCCGCAAAAGTAAGCAATGCTCTTTCGACCGACAATCAAAAGATGGTTATTTTGATATGGTATGGTTATAAATCAGTATAGGCAATTAGGTGTTAGGTATTAGTGATTAGGTGTTGGTTTCCTTAATATACAGGTGAGTGCTGGCGGTTGAACTCCGGCTTGCTTGTGGACGCTTGCACTTGTGGAACTCTGCGTCAGAATATTTCCCGGATCATGCAGCATTCCGAAGCTTTTATCAAGCGGACTTTGGGCAAAGCGGTGTATCATTCACATTTCTTGGATGTTTCACGCCTATTTTTGGAATGTTGCCCTGTGAAGTTTCACCACAAAAGGTTGGCATTCATATTGTTATGGTGAAACCGCCATTTGAAACCGGCTAAAAACGGGTGAAAGATGAAGCCAAGTTTTGCTTTCACCTCAATTCATTCAGATACAAGATGTTGGAACCAAGGTGAAGGCGTGAAGCTTTCAAGGCATATGATCTAAAAAAACAGCTTGACCAGCCGGTGAAACCAACTTGATTGTTCACCAAAATCAACTTGATTGTCCGGTAAAACCAACTTGATTGCATCGGGAAACCAACTTGATTGCATCGGGAAACCAACTTGTTTTCTTTTCATGCCCGACAGTCCCCGTTTCACATGCCTTCAACTACCCGCTTTTTTATGGCAGGCAATGTAAGATCTTTGCAACCGCGACTATTAAGTCGTAACAACCGCGATTGTAAAAAGCCCCTCTCTTTCCCACGCGTGCAACGTTTCTTTTCCACGCGTGGGAAGTTTCCTTTTCACGCGTGCGAAGCCCCCCTTTTCACGCGTGCGAACTCCCCCTTTCCACGCGTGCGAAATTCCTCCTTTTTCCGAATCAAGAATTACATCATCACTCATCATTCATCATTATTTCCTATCTTTGTGGCATGAATATAAAAAGACCTGTTATCATGAAGAAGAAATTCCTTATCAGCTTGGCTTTGGCAGTTTGTTTCCTAAGCCTTCAGGCAGCGATGGCCGCATCCGTCACTCCAGATCCTCCAGTATTGAAACCGCGTCTGGTAGTCTTGACCGACATCGGTCCCACTCATGTGGAGCCGGACGACATGGAGTCGATGGTCCGCCTTCTGGCCCATGCCGACCTATTCGAAATAGAAGCCATCATCACCACCAGCGGATGGAACAGCAGCGGAGGACTTTATCCCACGGGGTGGGCAGACAGTGTGCAGACCGTCATCAATGCTTATGAACACGACTTGCCCAACCTGATGAAGCGTTCGGAACAGACGGATTTCCTTCCCTTGGCGCAAGAAGAAGGACGGCAGCACATCGGCTACTGGCCCAGCGCCGACTACCTGCGCAGCCGCTGCAAGATGGGCAGCCGGGGACTGGGCGTGGCAACCTTGGGCGAGGACAACCGGTCGGCGGGAAGCGACTGGCTCATCCGTCTGGCCGACGAGCCGGACATACGGCCGTTGTGGATTGCCGTCTGGGGAGGAGGCAACACGGTGGCGCAAGCCATCTGGCAGGTGCGGAAGGAGCGGGGCGACGCAGCCTTGAAAAGGTTTCTCCGTAAACTTCGGATCTATACCATCACGGATCAGGACGTGGGCTGGGGAGAACGCATGCAGCACGACCTCAGCTCCCATCACTGGATGCTGGAAAACTTTGCGGACGACCTGTTTTTCATCTGGGACGAGAGTGCCTGGCTCACGCAGAACTATCAGGGCAGCGTCCATTGGCAGGAGTATGCCGACCACATCCAAGGCCATGGCCGCCTTGGCAGCATCTATCCGAAATATAAAAACGGGGTGGAGGGAGACACTCCATCTTTCCTCTACGTCTTGCCCAACGGGCTGAGCGATCCGCAGCAGCCCGGCAACGGCGGCTGGGGCGGCTATTTTGAACAGGGTGTCACGCCCGACGGCGAGACCCGCTGCTACACCAACCACAGCGCGGAGGTGAAGTCCGAGTCGGAACGCTATGAGAACTATTTCTATCCCGCCATCTTCCGCAACTTCGCCGCCCGCATGGACTGGGCCGCCAACGGACGGGGCAACCGCAATCCGCATGTGACGGTGAACGGACAAGGCGGACTGGAGATTCTGACGGTCCACACGCTTCCGGGCAAGCCTGTCACATTGGACGCTTCCCGGTCTTCCGATCCGGACGGCGACCGGCTCAGCTTCCGCTGGTGGCCCCTTCCGGAAGCCGGCACTTACGCCGGGGCTGTGGAGATCGTCCGGCCTGACAGTGCCTGCATCAGCCTGACCCTGCCCGAAGACGCTGCGGGCAAGGAGATCCATCTGATCTGCGAGGTGACAGACAGCGGTACGCCTGCCCTCACTTCCTATCGGCGGGTCATCATCCGCGTGCAGGCCCGTCCGCGTGTGGTGGTGCTGACCGACTTTCCGCCGGTGGACGTTGTGCCCGGCGGCATGGGATTCGGCGAGGCGGACAAGCGGAGCGATTCGGACGATGTGCAGTCCATGGTCCGCTTCCTGCTTTACACCAACGAGCTGGATGTGGAAGGAATGGTGGTCTCGTCGGGCACCTTTGCCAACGTGGCCCGCAAGCAGAATCTGCTCGACCTGATTGACCTCTACGGAAAGGTGGCGCCCAACCTGCAGCGGCACGACCCGTATTATCCGATAGCCGACTCGCTTCGCGCCAAAGTCTGGGAAGGACGTTCGGGCACGTGGGGCAAGCCGGTGGAGGAAATCGTGGGTGAGGGAAAAGACAGCGAGGCGTCGGAACGCATCATCGCCTTGCTCGAACAGCCCGACTCCCGTCCTGTCTGGTTCTGCGTGTGGGGCGGTCCCGCCGATCTGGCGCAAGCCCTCTGGAAGATCAGGCAAACGCGCACTCCCCAAGAGGCCGAAGCCCTGCTGGGGAAAGTGCGCGTCTATCTGACCGGCTTGCAGGACGGTTCCGCGCAATGGATGCTCGACACCTTCCCGCAGCTGTTTGTGATCGTCTCTGTCCAGAACTACAAGGGCATGTTTTACAACGCTCCCGGCTCGGACGCTTCCTTGGCGGATCTCGACTGGGTGAACCGTCATATCCGGAAGGGGCACGGAGTGCTGGGGCTGGCCTATCCCGAAAGCGGTTTCTATCCGGAGTCGCCCGGCGTGTGGGAGGGAGACTCGCCTTCGTTTCTCCACCTTGTCAGCTCCTTGCGCGGCATCAACGACGCCGAGCGTCCCGAACAGGGCGGCTGGGGCGGCCGTTTCGTAGGCAATGTCGGCACCAATCATTGGTATGACGCTCCCGGAGGCGGGCGCACCGTCTACCAGTGGCGGAAGGCCGTGCAGGAGGAATTTGCCGAGAGGGCGGACTGGATGGTGCGTTGAACGCGCCGTCCGTCAGCGGCTGGGGCGGTTGTCGTCCTGTAGCGAGGCGATTTGTTGTTTTATTATTATAACCTATCTTCCGTATGTCTGTTTCCCGAAATTTGTCTAACCATATCCTGTCTTATATCCTTCTGCTGTGTTTGGCAGCCTGTTCCTCCCGTCACGAAAACAGTTTCAACGGAGCCGTCAGGCACATCGCCCGGTTCCCGGTCGAGTCCGTCTTGGAAGGGGAAAAGCTTCCTTACATTCAGAGCATAGGGTTCTATGGATGCGATCTGGTCTATCCCTATCTGCTTCTGAGCTTAGGCAAGCAGGATTCTTTGGTGGGGATCTATGATGTCTTTGTTCCGATACAACCTATCCGAAGAAACGTCTCTATAAAGAAGGGATAGGTGAGAGCATCAATGTCTCTCGGTGAAGTTTCACCGAAAGGCATTGATCCGAGCGTAAGCCAACCTTGTCCCTGCATTGTTTCACTTATCCCCTCCGCCGAAGCGGTCTTAGCGGATGGAATACACATATTTGTAATACTCCGTGGAGTTCCCTGTCGTCACCGCCTCCAGCCAGAGGTAGTTGGTGTAGCGCATGCGCTCGTTCTCAAAGCCGAAGTAGATGGTCTTCGAGCTGTTGGCCGGGATGCATCCGTTGCACGACTGGGTACCGAGGGTGGAATAGTCCACATCGTATTTCAGGGAAGAGACGCTCTTGCCGTCCTGGAAGCTCCGCGCGTCCGCTTGGTTGCGGAATACATAGAGGTTGCAGTACGCGTCTTCCTCACGGATGGGGCGGTTGTCGTCCAGCAGCGAGGCGATGATGCCCGATGAGCGGCTTCCCTCATACACCGGTATGCCGAGGATGTCGATGCGCGCAGGCCACCTGTTCGGAAGACACTCTGGGGCGGGCGGCCGGTGTGCCGGGGGCGGGTGTGAACGTGAGGCTGGAGGTGACATACTGCCTTCCCTTTCCGGGGTCTATCTCCAGCAGGTAGATGGCTGCATAGTCTATCTTCAGCGAGTCGCTCACGGCTTTTCGGCTGTAGCGTCTCAGCACGCTTTGCGCGTCGGCGTTGCAGATCCTCACACTGACCGCCTGTTGCGCCTCGACCTCATAGTGCAACACGTCGCCCGGCATCAGGTAGATGGGGTAGGCCGTGCGCCGTTCGAGCAGTGTTGTCTTTCCGGTGTTCCCGCCTGGACCTGAATCGCTTGCAGGGGGCGAGCTGATGTAGTTGTTGTTGAGGATGGACTGCAGCTGGCCGATCATGTTCCGGTAAGTGTATTGGGCATAGTCCTCCACCCATTCGGAGTTGTCCACGTTCTTTTGAAACCACAGCCCCTTGGTGTCGAGAAACTGCTGCGCTTCCGGCTGGCGGCCGGTCTGGCAGAGGTGGACCAGCACGTCAGACAGGTAGCTGAAATAGCACTTTGCGTTGCCGGGGTAGTTCTCGTCCTGATAGTCGAGCGGGTGATAGCTCCAGGCTTTGTCAAACTCTCCGTTCTCGATCAGTGCCTGATAGAGCAGTTTCGTTACCCGTGTCTCGTAGCCGTCGTGCCCATGGAGGCTTTCGTACTGCATCTCGTAGGTGGAGCAATGGTTCGGCGTGATGCGCTCATAGACGTTGACGGCTTCCTGCACTTCGCCTGCGTCAATGTATTCTTCGACCAGCACTTCCGCGCACTTGTATTTCTCAGATCCGTCCATCTCGCGCAGCACGCTTTTCGCTTCGCTGAGGTTGTCGTTGTCGATGGCTTCATAAAACTCTTTTTCCTTCTTCTGGCCGGACGAACAGCTGCCGAGCAGGCAGCCTGCGAGGATGCAGCATGTCAGGAGGAAGGATGCGGTTGTAACGTTTTTCATCGTTCTTCTGTTTTTTTGTTAAGGAAACGGTTGATGCCGCTCAGTCTCTGTTGCGGCGGATGAGCCAGACGATGAGTGAGATAGGCCAAAACACGATGATGATCGTCCACTTGACGATGAAAAACAACAGGCGGAACGGGAGTGTCAGCAGCATTCTGCATCCTTCTTCGCTCTGTGCCTTCATTTCTCTTCCGGCTTTGGTGCGCAAGTCCCAGCCGCCGTTCTTTTTAAATCCATTTGATCCCATAGTAATTCATTATTTAGTTTGGTTTATTAGAATTATGTGTGCTTGGCGGGGATGCTTTAGGACGAGTGTTGTTGCAGATGGGGTTGTATGGTTGCGCTTCCCGTCAGAGGGTTGTCTTATCCGCACAACAACTCGTGTCAGACATGCTTCTGCCAATCTGGTTGTTCAGTCGTTCTGCAAGACGGGACGCAGAGATGTATTGGTGCCGATAAAGGGAAGAGAGCCGTCCCATTACTTTCTTGGCGGGAGACATCCGCGTAGAATTGCCCAAGGTAATGTAACTTCCCTTTAGCCAGCACGGCAAACGTGCTTGCTAATTTGCAATGCAAAGTTAATCATAAATAAAAGAGTTGAGGAGGGGGAATATACTGATTTAGAAAAAAAACGAATTTTAAGAGGAGAAAAACAAACGCGCACTTCCCAAGCGGAATGACTTGTGTGGGAAGTGCGCGTCTGCAAGAGTTATGGAAAGAGCTTAGAAGTCTGACAAGTCTATCTCGTCCACTCCAGTCAGGTCATCCATGGCGAAGGAGTTTGCTCCTTTGGATTCGATGGTGACCGTGTAGGTGCCTTCGTTGCCGTAGGTATGGGTAGCCTTTTCCTTATAAGCTTCGCTTTGGCCGTCTCCCCAGGCGATGGTCGCTTCTGTGAAGAACGTGCCTGCCATCAGCGGTGCTGTAAAGGCACTGCCTGTGAAGGAAATGCGTAGGAAGGAAGGCTCTTGGTTGACGGGCTGGTTCACTTTGATGACCTGTTTCACGTTTTCGGCAGTCAGGGTGATGGTCGCTTCCCGATCCTCTGTGCCCGTGTTGGCATCCACGATGAAGCTCAGCAGCACCTCTTCCAAGGCGCGTGACCGGGGTGCCTGCCGGATCCAGTCGGCGGAGGTCTCTACGGCGAAGTCCACGTTGGTGTTTACGGCGAACTCCAGCGTGCCGCCTTCAGGAGCGACCGTATATTGCGGCTGCGCCACCAGGATGGCGTCCAGTTGCACCTGTGTGATGGTGACGGTGTCAGTCAGTCCCATTTCCTCCGACACAAATGCGATCTTGGCCGTGCGGAAGTCATAGTCTTCGTTGGGAGCCACCTGGATGCGGTGGGTGTACGTGGAGAGCGCACGGCTGTTGGCTTCGCTGATCCATTCCACGCCGGCGGGGAGCTTCATCTCGTAGTCCACGTTGCTGCGCACCTCGATGGTCACCGTTTCGCCTTCGCTGGAGACGGTGTATTCGTTTTGCGTCAAGACCAGCTGAGGGGTGAAGCCATCCTGATAGACTGTCACCGTCTCAGACAGTTCTCCGCTCCTGATGACAATCTTTCCTTCGCGTTTCTCGGCAGCTTCGTTGGGTGCCACGGTGAAATGCAGCTGCGTGGTGGTGAGCGCACGGGAATTTGCCTCAGTCAGCCATGCGGCTGCAGCCTCGTCTATTTCATAGGTAAAGTCGATGTTGGCCTGTACTTCCACGGTCGCATTGCCGCCATCGGCCGGA
Organism: uncultured Bacteroides sp.; assembly: GCA_944322335.1. Lineage (GTDB taxonomy): Bacteria > Bacteroidota > Bacteroidia > Bacteroidales > Bacteroidaceae > Bacteroides. The sequence continues at coordinate 16,485 of CALUOU010000006.1, read as the reverse complement.
ACCTCAATACGGTTGGAAGTGACGGTGAGAGCATCCTTCTGTTTCTGGACGATGGTCATCCTCTCCGTGACGGTGCCGGAACGGACGATCAGGGTGGCGTTGCGTTCGTCGGTTGTCTCGTTGGGAGTAGCGCTTACGGTCACGGCACAGTTCTCGCCTGCTGTTCCACTGGCAGGAGACACGCTGCACCAGTCCTGGTCAACTTCAGCCGTCCAGTCGGTGGTGGAAGAGAAATGGACAGATGCCGTTCCGCCTGAGGTTTCAAATGTGGGTGAGCTTTGGCCGGTTGCCCATTCGATGGCTGGAGTCGCCGGCTGAGGATTGTCCTCCTTGTCGTCTGAGCAGGCAGCAAAGAAGGCCACCGTCAGCAGGAGGTACAGGGAATGTATGGAGATTAGTCTTTTCATATTTCTTGTTTTGTTTTGAAAATGATACATGGTTTTGGAAATCATTCAGCTTCGGGCAGTACGAAGGTCACGGTCTTCCTTTCTGCGAGCTTGGTCAAAGTCAGGACGTAGCGTCCGCCAGGCAGGCCGGAAGTGTCGATGCTGATGCTGTTGCCTTCCTGCTGGCAGAGGTCGCTGTGGTCGGTGCTGTCAGCGGCTTGGAGGGAGGCCGTCACGCCGTCTTTCACCTCCAGGCGGATGATGCGGTCTTCCTTGCTGAAGGTCAGCTTGGTGGTCTCTTCGATGGTGTATTCGTCGGCCAGCACGAGGTCCCACACGCAGCCTTCCTCATCGTTGGCGCGGATCAGGGTCCATTCAGGCTTCTTGGCCGTGCGGTAGAAGATGCGGATGCGGTGGCCGGGGAGGATGGGGGAGGTGATGGTCATTTCCTCCTCGATGATGCTGCCATAGTTAAGTTCCAGCGGTTCGTTTGCGTAAGTGATTCCAAACAGCTCTTCCACGATTGTCCCTTCCTTGTCGGTCATGGCCATCAGTGCGTCGCCGGTGAAAGGTACGTTTCCGTTGTTATACAGGAAACCGATCCGCATCTTGAAAGGCTCGTTTTGCACCGGTTCGCCTTCGATAATCTTCAGGCCGGTGGCTCCATATTGCGGATAGTTCTGCATGCCCAGTGATTCCACGTAGTCTCCGCCTGCATCCTTCTGGACACCGATGAGGGCCTGTTGGCCTGAGTTGTAGCCGCCCTCGAAGCTTCCGGTTCCCTGCTCTCCCGGATTGAGAGCCGACAGGAGGTAATATCCGTTGCTCGTTCCGCTCCAGCCCCAGTTGACGCTGAAGTAGTTGTCGGTGTCATAGCCTTGGAGCACGAAGGCGTGACCGCCATCCTTGGCCTGTCCGCCGAGCAGCACGAGGCGTCCGTTGTCCAGCTCGTTGCGTATCAGCTGGTTCCAGTCGGCTGTGTTGTAGTCGGCTCGCGTGGCCACGTGGCACCCTTTGTCATATCCCATGTAGTTGACCAGAAAAGCGGGGATGTCGTTGACGTAGGCTCCTGTTCCGCTTGACATAAGCGGGCCGAAGTCCGACTGAAGACCTACCGCGCAGTCCCGCATCAGGGTGGCTACGGCCTCTGCCTCTTGGGTGTTGTATTCCCCGGTGTTGTATTCCATCAGCATGTTTCCCCAGTCGTAGGCATGACCCAGTTCGATGCTTTCAATATCGGCCTGATAGGAGGCTGTAGTATAAGCGGGCAGGACACCTGTTCCCCGTTCGGGCCATTGGTGATAGTTCATGATGATGGACAGTGCCGTAGCCGTACAGCCCGTATAGGAAGTAACGCGGTTGACGCGGGGGCAGAGGTTGTTGTAGGGCATGCCTTGATCCCACAGGGCTGTCTCATACTCCACGACCGGCGTTCCCGCGCGGGTGGAGGCCCAGGCGCGGGTGACGGCTTCCGGGGCTTGGAGATTGTGCTCGCGTGCATAGTTGATCTCATCCCGCATGTCAGCCATCCAGCTCTTCAGGTTGGGCGGCATCTCGTCGGCTGAAAATTCATGTTCAAAAGAGTAAGCTAAGATAGGGGCAGCCACATCATCTCCCGCCACGATGACGAAGCCTGGTCCGGCTGTGTTGTCGAATACATAGAAAGCCGGTTCCATATCCGAACGGGTGGAAGGAGTAAGGTTTTCACTCTGGAGCACCATCTGCAAGGAAACCGATGAAGCACTCCGTGTTTGTGGAGCTGACTGCCAGAAAGCGACAGCCATCTTCCGTGCCTGTTCTTCCGGGACATTGCCGGCGAACACAAGTCCTGTCAAAAGGACAGAAAGCAAAAAGAATATTCGTCTCATTCGTAAGTAACGTTTAGTTAATATTAGTCCACGTTTTTTTGCAAATATATACCTTATTGATGAAACAGGAACAAGGATCCGGGTTTTATTTTGCAATTTCCCTCATTTTAGTTTTCCTTTTTGCCCGGATTTGCCCGCTAACCACTATCTTTGCCCAAAAATGACTATGAAGTATTCATTCATTATACCCGTATTTAATCGTCCCGATGAAGTGGACGAGTTGCTGGAGAGTCTTACGCGGCAAACCGTGCGCGATTTCGAGGTTGTAGTGGTAGACGACGGCTCCACTCTTCCTTGTGAGGACGTGGTGAAGCGTTATGGGTCCGTTTTGAATGTGGCCTATTATGCGAAGCCCAATTCCGGCCCTGGCCAGACACGCAACTATGCTGCCGCGCGTTGTGCGGGGGAATATCTTATTATATTAGACTCTGACTGCATCTTGCCGCCCGATTACCTGAAAGCGGTGGAGCAAGAGCTGCAACGTGAGCCGGCCGATGCTTTTGGCGGACCGGATCGGGCGCATGAGTCATTCACCGATTTGCAAAAGGCCATCAACTATTCCATGACTTCCTTCTTTACGACCGGAGGCATACGCGGCGGGCAGAAGAAAATGGATAAGTTTTATCCGCGCAGCTTCAACATGGGGGTACGGCGTGAGGTCTATCAGAGGTTGGGCGGCTTTTCAGCCATGCGTTTCGGGGAAGACATCGATTTCAGCATCCGTATCTTTGCGGCGGGTCTCCGTTGCCGGCTGTTCCCGGACGCGTGGGTATATCACAAGCGGCGCACCGACTTCCGCAAGTTTTTCAAGCAGGTGCACAATTCCGGCATTGCCCGCATCAACCTCTATAAGAAATATCCGGATTCGCTGAAGCTGGTCCATCTGTTGCCGGCAGCCTTTACGCTGGGAGTGGCGGCTTGTGTCTTAGGAGCGGGAATCTGTGCTTACAGCTTGCTTCCGCTTTTGCTTTATGCTTTGCTGGTGTGTGTGGATTCCGCCCTGCAAAACCGCAGCCTGCTCATCGGCTTTTACTCCATAGCCGCCGCCTATATCCAGCTGACGGGGTATGGCACAGGCTTCTTGCGTGCCTGGTGGCAACGGTGCGTATGTGGCAAAGGAGAATTTGAAGCGTTCAAACGCAATTTCTATAAATAAATTAAGGTGTCGCCATGAAACTCACCATCAATCAGTGGGCAGAAGAGGATCGCCCGCGTGAAAAAATGATGCTCAAAGGCGCGGACGCGTTGAGCGATGCCGAACTGCTGGCCATCCTTATCGGATCAGGAAATACGGAGGAGAGTGCTGTGGCCTTGATGCAGCGGGTGCTGGCGGACTGTGGCAATAACCTCAATCAGATGGCCAAGTGGGAAGTGCACGATTTCGCCCGTTTCAAGGGATTAGGCCCTGCCAAGAGCATCACCATTCTGGCTGCTTTGGAACTGGGGAAACGGCGCAACCTGCAAGCACAGCCCGAACGCAAGCGGATCATCTGTTCCAAAGACATATACGAGCTGTTCCATCCGTTGATGTGCGATCTGCCCGTCGAGGAATTCTGGATCCTTCTGCTGAATCAGCAAGGCAAAGTCATCGACCGTGTGCGTATCAGTCAGGGCGGCATCAGCCAGACCACGGTGGACGTGCGCACCATTCTTCGCGAGGCTTTGTTGCAACGCGCCGTGCAGATAGCTCTTGTACACAATCATCCTTCGGGCAATCCTCAGCCCAGTCTGGAAGACGCCCGTCTGACGGACCGGATCAAGCAGGCGGCTCAAGTGATGCAGATCCGCTTGATAGACCATCTGGTCGTGACCGACGGGGCTTACTATAGCTTCAATGACGAAGGACGGATATGAACCATCGATATTGTTTCATTTAAAATAAAACTAAAATGTTGGAAATCGGAATACTAATGAGGAGAAAGAATTTGCTGGCAATCCTGTTGGCGTTGGGATTTTTGCCGGTGCATGCCCAGCGGGAAGCCAAAACGATCAATGACAACTGGGAGTTCCGCAAACCGCAGGATGCGGAATGGGTGTCGGTCAATCTGCCCCACACCTACAACCTGGATGCCTACCAGAAGATGCATTACTACCAGGGGAAAGGCATCTACCGCCGCACCCTCACTCTGCCCCAAGTGGAGGCTGGCAGACGGTATTACCTGAAAATCGACGCGGCCAGCAAGGCCGCAGAAGTGCGGATAAACGGGCAGCTGGTGGGCAGCCATGCGGGCGGATATACGGCTTTTACGATGGATGTGACCGACTGCATCCAGACGGAGAACGTGATCGAGATCACCGTAGACAACAGTCGTCCGGACATCACCCCCATTTCGGCGGATTTCACGTTCTGGGGCGGCATCTATCGCGACGTGTGGCTCATCTCGACTGCCGAGCAGCATTTCAACATGAACAACATGGGAAGTGACGGAGTCTTTGTCAGCACGCCGGTGGTGAATGAGGAGGAAGCGGCGGTGAATGTCCGCGCCGAAGTGACCAATGACGCGGACGAAAGCGCATCCCTTCAACTGGTACATGCCATTTACAATCCGGAAGGGGAATTGCTGCAGACGTTGAAACAGAAGCTGAAGCTGAAAAGCGGTGAGACAGCAACCGTCGAGACCTGCTCGAAGACCATTGAGCGCCCCAGCTTGTGGACTCCCGAAACGCCCGCTCTCTACACGGTGGAAACGGCCTTGCTCGACGCAAAGACGGGGAAGGAGTTGGACAAACAGGTGCACCACACTGGTTTTCGCTGGTTCTCGTTTGACGGGGAGAAAGGCTTCTTCCTGAACGGAAAGCCCTACAAGCTGCGCGGTTTCAACCGCCATCAGGATCAGGCACCGGTGGGCGTGGCTTTGGATGACGAGGCGCACCGTCGTGACATCCGTCTGATGAAGGAATTGGGTGCCAACTTCATCCGCATCTCCCATTATCCGCAAGACGATGCCGTCGTGGAGATGTGTGACAAGTTGGGAATGTTGGCTTGGGAGGAGATCCCTATTGTCAACCTGGTGCCCGACACGCCCGGCTATGCCGACAATTGCGAGCGGAACTTGCGCGAGATGATCCGCCAGCACTACAATCATCCCTCCATCATCGCTTGGGGGTATATGAACGAAATCCTGCTAGTCACTCCCGCGCCGGACAAACCGGAATGGCCCGTCCACAAGGAGCGGATTGTGGCATTGGCTCAGCGTCTGGAGAAAGCGTTGAAGGAAGAAGACCCGGCCAGAGCCAGTGTGATGGCCTATAACATGACCAATGTGTACAATGAAATCGGACTGAATCTGGTGGACGTGGTAGGCTGGAACCTGTATCACGGCTGGTATGTGGGCAAGCTGGAAGAGTTCAACGCCTGGTGTGAAGACCAGCACCGCCGCTATCCGGATCAGCCTATGATCATTTCGGAATGGGGAGCCGGAAGTGACAGACGTTTGCATTCCACGGAAGGACGGCCTTTTGACTTCAGCATCGAGTACCAACAGACATACATCGAGCATTATTTGCCTTACATCGAACAGACGGAGTGGATCAGCGGATGCACTTATTGGAACTTCATCGATTTCAATGTGGCTGCCCGTCAGGAGTCCATGCCCCGTGTCAACAACAAGGGAGCGGCTTATAACGACCGTACCTGGAAGGATGTGGCTTACTATTTTAAAGCGATGTGGCGGAAAGACATACCCGTGCTTCGGATAGCCAGCCGCGACTGGGATGTGCGTGCAGGGGACAGTCAAGAAAAACAGCCTGTCAAGCTTTATACGAATCTGCCGGAAGTGGAGTTATGGGTCAACGGCCAAAGCATGGGGAAGAAGCGGGCGGAAAATTGCCATGTTGTCTATGAGCTGCTGTTGCCGGCGGGCGTTTCCACTTTGCTGGCTCAAGGCTCGAAAGATGGGCAAACGGTGCGGGATGCCATGACGCTGACATTCAACCCGCTTCCTGACTTGGCGAAAGGCGATGAACTGGCCATCAACGCCGGAAGCAACTGTTTCTTTACTTCAGATGTCAGCGGCCTGACCTGGCTGCCCGACCAGCCCTATACGCCGGGCAGCTGGGGGTATGTGAACGGAGAGGCGCGCAACACCACCTCTGAGATAGTGAACACCGTGGACGGACCATTGTATCAGACATGGCGTGAGGGCGATGTGGCTTATAAGATAGACGCTCCTGCCGGGCAGTATGAGGTGGAACTGCTGATGGCGGACGTGACCCGCCCTGCTGTACAGCTGGCCAACCTTCTGGACAGAAGCCATGCAGAGCAAGCTGCTGAAGACGCGCACTTCCATGTGCTGATCAACGGGATACAGGTAGAGACCGGCTTCTCGCCCGCCGAGAACGGACATTACCGCACAGCGTTCAAGCGGCGTTACGTGGTGGAACATGAGGGGGGAAGCATCGGCATCGTTCTGCAGGCGGTAAAGGGCAGACCTTTCTTGTCTGGCATCAAGGTGAGAAGAATTTCCCGTTGAGCCGGGTTTGTGATACTTTATAGTGAAACAGATACATAAATCCAATATAAACAGCTGTTTAAATACTTCAGATAAGATATGATACCAACAGAACATTTGTTCCCGTATGGAGCCCGCGTGAAGAAAATCCTGTTCGTTTGCCTCGGAAACATTTGCCGTTCCTCTTCGGCTGAAGGGGTGATGAGACAGTTGGTCGGGCGGGCCGGCCGTGAGGAGGAGTTTGTGATTGATTCCGCAGGCATTCTTTCTTACCACCAAGGCGAACTGCCTGATCCGCGAATGCGTGAACATGCCTCCCGTCGGGGATATGACCTGACGCACCGCTCCCGTCCGGTGCGGACTGATGATTTTTATCAGTTCGATCTGATTATCGGCATGGATGACCGCAATATAGACGATCTGCGCAGCCTGGCGCCTTCACCGGCAGAGCGGAAAAAGATACACCGCATGACGGAGTTCTGCACCCGCTTTGCGCAGGCCAGCCATGTGCCGGATCCCTATTACGGAGGCGCGGAAGGCTTTGAGTATGTGCTCGACATTTTGGAAGATGCCTGTGCCGGACTGCTTGATGCCTGTCCGGCGGTTGCGGAATGACATTGGTTACATTATTTCTTCAGTTCCGGATAGCTGATGCGGGTATGGTACATCGTTTTCAGCTTTTCCTTGAAGACGGATTTCACGGTTGCGATGTCTTTAAAGGTGATGGGACACTCCTTGAAGTAGCCGTCGTTCACCTGTGAGTCTATGATTTTCTCCACCAGCTTGCTGATGCTCTCCTCTGTGTATTCCGGCAGGCTGCGTGAGGCGGCTTCCACCGAGTCGGCCATCATTAAGATGGCTTGTTCTTTGGTGAAGGGATTGGGTCCCGGATAGGTAAACATGTTTTCGTCCGGCTCTTCATCGGGGTGTTCGTTTTTCCAGGAGATGTAGAAGTATTTGGTCTTTCCCCGTCCGTGGTGGGTGGAAATGAAGTCTTTGATGACTTTGGGCAGGTTGTATTTGTCTGCCAGCTTGAGGCCGTCTGTCACGTGGCCGATGACCACTTGTGCGCTTTGCTCGTAGCTGAGATTCTTGTGGGGATTGATGCCGCTCACTTGGTTTTCGGTGAAAAACACGGGATTTTCCATTTTCCCGATGTCGTGGTAGAGTGCGCCGGTACGCACCAGCTGGCTTTTCCCGTCGATGCGGTTGGCCGCTTCGGCTGCCAGGTTAGCCACTTGCATGGAGTGTTGGAAAGTGCCGGGAGCTGTTTCGGACATGCGGCGCAGCAGGCTGTTGTTGATGTTCGACAATTCCACCAAGGTTACATTGGAGGTGAATCCGAACGTTTTTTCCAGCAGATAGAGCAAAGGATAGGTGAACAGCAGCAAAATGCCATTGATAATAAAATAGGTGTACATGCTGCCGTTCATCTTGGAAAGGTCGTTTTCCGTGATCAGTTCAAAGGCAAAATAGACAGTGGCATAAGTGACGATGATCAGCGAGGCGGCCGTAAACAGTTGGGAACGTTGTGAAAGCTCGCGCAAGCTGAAGATGCCTGCCAGACCGGCCGTCAGCTGCAGCAAAATGAATTCGTGCGGATAGCGCAGGCAGATGGAGCAGATCAGGATCATGACCACGTGAGCCATGAAGGCTGTGCGTGAATCCAGAAAGACGCGGATGATCATAGGCAACATGGCGTATGGCAGGATGTAGACATTGAAGAAGTTGTGGCTTACCATCAGAGCCGTCATGACGCAGTAGATGACGATAAGCGCGAACAGCAGCAGCAGGCTCCGGCGGTGCAGGTAGTAATCTTTGCGGAAGAGTTCGAGATAGAGCATGAAGCAGAGTATGAAGATGCATACAAACAGAGTCTGGCCGCTCCACATCAGTCTTTTTTGTCCGACGGACTCGCTCCGCTTGATGGATTCCTTGCGCAGGCTTTCGAGGATGCTGTAGGTTTGTTCGCTGATGATTTCTCCCCGGTCGATGATTTTCTGTCCGCTCAGCACGATGCCATTGGCCCAGGAGTAATTGTCCAGCATTTCCTCCTTGGCGTTTTCGGTACGTTCCTGGTCGTAGGTCAGGTTGGGGAAGAGATAGTCGTTCAGTGCGCATTGTTGCAGCACGCCGGGCTTGAAATGAGCCGTGTCGGCACGCAGCAGGTAGGCATACGCTTCTTTTACGGAGTAGAGGCGTGACACGTCTTGCCGGTTGGCCAGCTTGTCGTTCACCACCATGACGGTCTCCGTGCTGTCTTGTTGCAATTGGTTCAGCGCTTCAGATGTGAGGATGCCGGTTGAGTAGATGTCCATCAGCTTCTTTTCGAGGTATTGGAAATAAGCGGGCGAGGGCAGGGTGTAGCGCAGTCTTGCCTGATAGTCAGTGTTGAGCTTGGAGAGCGCTTTTTCTCCTACACCTGGGTCCAGCTTGTAATACGGCTGGAAGTTGGCCAGAATGCTGTCTTGCTCATGCCTGACCGTCGCTTCGCTTTTGTAGATGGGGAAGTCGAAGGTCGCGATCAGCTGGCCGTACTTCCAAGGTTTGTTAATGTCAAACTGATAGTTGAACTTCCCGTCTCTGGGCAAAAAGTAGACGATAATGGCTACAGTGCTGACGAAAATCAGAGCTTTGTATAGCAAATCTCTATATGAAATCTGTTTTTTTCCATTGAAATAACTCATAGTCGCGAAATTTTTGCCGAAAAGTACAAAAAAAAACAATAGTGTGGAAAAAAAGGCTTAATTTTGCCACCTAATTTATAGATAAGTAAGGTAGATTATGACAGAAAGAAGAGTCAGGGTACGTTTTGCGCCGAGTCCGACAGGCGCATTGCACATCGGTGGTGTGCGTACTGCATTGTACAATTACCTCTTTGCGCGCCAGCATGGAGGCGATTTGATATTCCGTATTGAAGATACCGATTCCAACCGTTTCGTGCCTGGAGCGGAGGAGTATATTCTGGAGTCGTTCAAGTGGTTGGGCATTCCTTTTGACGAAGGTGTCAGCTTCGGGGGCAACTACGGTCCTTACCGTCAGTCGGAGCGCCGTGACATCTATAAGAAATATGTAGGCATCCTGTTGGAGAGAGGCAAGGCATACATCGCTTTTGACACACCGGCCGAGCTGGAAGCCAAGCGTGCCGAGATCCCAAATTTCCAATACGACGCTTCCACCCGCATGCAGATGCGCAATTCGCTGACCTTGTCCAAGGAAGAGGTGGACACGCTGCTGGCCGAAGGAAAGCAATACGTGGTGCGTTTCAAGGTAGAGCCAAATGAAGATGTGCGTGTGAATGACTTGATCCGGGGTGAGGTGGTCATCAATTCTTCCATCTTGGATGACAAGGTGCTTTACAAGTCGGCAGACGAATTGCCTACTTATCACTTGGCCAACATTGTGGATGATCATCTGATGGAGGTCTCGCACGTCATTCGGGGAGAAGAATGGCTGCCTTCCGCGCCATTGCACGTATTGCTCTACCGGGCTTTCGGATGGGAGGAAACGATGCCCGCTTTTGCCCACCTGCCTCTGCTTCTGAAGCCGGAGGGCAACGGAAAGCTGAGCAAGCGGGACGGTGACCGGCTGGGCTTCCCTGTGTTCCCGTTGGAATGGCACGATCCCAAGACAGGCGAAGTCTCTTCGGGCTATCGGGAAGCGGGCTATCTGCCAGAGGCCGTGATCAACTTTCTGGCTCTGCTGGGCTGGAATCCAGGCAATGACCAGGAGCTGCTGTCCATGGATGATCTGATCCGGCTGTTCGACTTGAACCACTGCAGCAAGTCGGGCGCGAAGTTTGACTATAAAAAAGGCATATGGTTCAACCATGAATACATCCTGAAGAAATCGGATGCGGAAGTGGCCGAGCTTTTCAAGCCAGTGCTCCGTGAGCATGGGATAGATCCGGCTCAATATACCGATGAATACCTGACCCGTGTAGTCGGGATGGTGAAAGGACGCGTCAACTTCGTGAAGGAATTGTGGGGACAAGCGGCTTTCTTCTTTGTGGCTCCTGCCTCTTATGCGGAGAAAGATGTCAGAAAACGCTGGTCGGCTGACACCCCGCGCATTATGGGCGAGCTGCAGGAAGTGTTGCGCGGCATTGCGGATTTTTCTTCCAAACCTTCGGAGGACATCGTGATCGGCTGGATCACGGAAAAGGGCTATCACATGGGCAACGTCATGAATGCGTTCCGGCTGGCCGTTGTGGGTGAGTGCAAGGGACCTCATATGTTTGACATCACCGAACTTTTAGGCAAGGAGGAGACACTGAAGCGCATCCGACGCGCAGTAGACGCACTCGCTTGATCTCAAAAAAGGAAGAAGAGCATGTTCTACGATTTAGCCATCTTTCTATACGACTTGCTGGTCCATCTGGCGGCTCCTTTCAGCCGCAAGCCCCGCAAGATGATGAAAGGACATTGGGTGGTGTACGACCTCCTTCGGCTGCAGCTTCGCAAGGATGTCCGTTACATCTGGTTTCATGCGGCATCGTTGGGAGAGTTTGAGCAAGGCCGTCCGCTGATAGAGAAGATCCGGGCCCGCTATCCCGAATACGGGATTTTGCTGACTTTCTTCTCTCCTTCGGGATATGAAGTGAGAAAGAACTATCGCGGGGCGGACATCGTTTGCTACCTGCCTTTCGACAAACCGCGTAATGTGAAGAAATTCCTTGATCTGGTGAATCCTTGCATGGCTTTCTTCATCAAGTATGAATTCTGGAAGAACTATTTGGATGAGCTGCATCGGCGGCGCATACCTGTATACAGTGTCTCTTCCATCTTCCGGCGGGGGCAAGTGTTTTTCAAGTGGTACGGCGGGACGTATCGGAATGTGTTGCGTGACTTCGACCACTTGTTTGTGCAGAACGAACGCTCCAAACGCTATTTGGCCAAAATCGGAGTGAACCGGGTGACTGTGGTGGGTGACACGCGTTTCGACCGTGTGCTGCAGATCCGTGAAGAGGCCAAGGACTTGCCGCTGGTGGAGGCGTTTAAGGACAACACTTTGACCTTCGTGGCGGGCAGCTCGTGGCAACCGGACGAGGACTTGTTCATCGAGTATTTCAACCAGCATCCCGAAGTGAAGCTTATCATTGCGCCGCATGTCATCGACGAAAGCCATTTGGTGGAGATTGTCAGCAAGCTGAAGCGTCCTTACGTGTTTTACACCCGTGCGGACGAGCGGAACGTGCGTCAGGCTGATTGCCTGATCGTGGACTGTTTCGGACTGCTTTCGTCCATTTACCGCTATGGCGAGATCGCATACATAGGCGGAGGTTTCGGAGTGGGCATCCACAATACACTGGAAGCGGCTGTGTATGGCATTCCGGTCATTTTCGGACCGAAATATCAGAACTTCCAGGAGGCTGTGCAGCTGATAGAAGCCAAGGGAGCCTATTCCATCAAGAACTATGAAGAGCTGAAAACGCTGTTGGACCGCCTGCTGAGCGATGAGGCTTTCTTGAAAGAGACTGGCGGGCAAGCTGTCCGTTACGTGGCGAGTCAGGCGGGAGCCACGGATAAGATACTGGGAATGATAAACTTTTGAAAAGATAAGAGGAAAGCAGGAGCGAGAGGGCAGACCGCCTTCTCGCTCTCTTTTATTTATACCATTGCGAATACATCAGGTAGTTGTGTGCGATCTTCTGGTTCAGCTCTTTGGCTTGTTCCGGATCTACTTTCTTGATGAATTTGGCCGGAACTCCTCCCCAGATGCTCCCCGGTTCGATCACCGTGTGGCTCAGCACCAATGCGCCGGCGGCCACAATCGCTCCTTCGCCCACAACGGCATGGTCCAGCACCGTAGCCCCCATGCCGATGAGGGCATAGTCCTTGACAGTCGCCCCGTGAATGGTGACATTATGTCCGATGGAGACATGGTCGCCGATTTCGATGGTCGACTTCTCATACAAAGTATGCAGCACGCTGCCATCCTGAATGTTCACTCCGTCTCCGATGCGGATGGAGTTGACATCGCCGCGCAGCACGGCATTGAACCACACGCTGCAGTCGCGGCCTAACTTGACATCGCCCACAAGCGTGGCGTTGTCGGCCAGAAAACAATTTTCGCCTATTTCAGGCGTGAATCCTCTAACAGATTTGATAAGTGCCATGATCTTTATTGAAATTTTAAATTGCTTTTGTCGCTTTCTTCAGCCATAGCCGTTCCTCCTCGTTCAGGTCCGGCGCCAGCGTTTCGTACACCTTCCGGTGATATTGGTTCAGCCAGTCTGTCTCTTCCCTCGTCAGCATTTCGCGGATAATGCCTTGCGTGCAGATGGGGCAGAGCGTCAGGGTCTCAAACTTCAGGTAACGCCCGAACATGCCTTCTCCGGCAGGAACGGCCAATACCAGGTTTTCGGTACGGACTCCGTGGCTGTCGGCTTTGTAGACACCCGGCTCGTTGGATGTGACCATGCCTGCTTGCAGGGTGACAGGGTTTTCGTTCATGCGGATGCTCTGCGGACCTTCGTGTACATTCAGGAAGTGGCCCACGCCATGTCCTGTGCCGTGCAGGAAATTCATGCGGTGTTGCCAGATGGGCATACGGGCCAGCACATCCAGCTGTGCGCCGCGCGTCCCTTCGGGAAAAACAGCCATAGCCAGGTCGATATGTCCTTTCAGGATCAGTGTATAGTCCGTTTTCTCTTCGTCGGTCAGCGGGCCGAGGGCAATGGTGCGGGTGATGTCGGTTGTCCCGTCCAAGTATTGTGCGCCCGAATCCAGCAGCAGGAATCCCCGTGGCTGGAGCGGAATGTCGGTTTCCGGCGTGGCTTCGTAATGGACAATGGCGCCGTGTGCGCCGTAACCGGCGATGGTGTCGAAGCTTTCTCCCTTGTAAAGCGGCTGTGCGGCCCGCAGCTCATGCAGTTTCCGGTCCACGTCCGTTTCTGTCACGGTGCCGGCTGGCACTTGTTTTTCCAGCCACATCAGGAAGCGTGTCAAGGCGATGCCGTCTTTGCGCATGGCGTTGTGCAGACCTGCGATTTCCCGCTCGTTGCGTATGGCCTTCAGCAGGGCGATGGGAGAGGCACCTTCCACCTTGCGGCAAGAAGGGGCGATGGCCGACCAGATGGCGTAATTGGTTTTGGAGGCGTCCGCCAGCAGGTTCGTCGTCTTCAGGTCGCTTAAGAAAGACTGGACTTCATCATAGGGATGTACGGTCACGCCGTTTTCTTTCAGATAGGCGGCAACCGTCTCCGTCAGCTTTTCAGGTTGGATAAAGTAGTGTGCCTCTTCCTGATCGATATAGAGGTAGCTGATGACCACCGGATTGCAGTGAACGTCGGTGCCTCGCAGGTTTAATGCCCATGCGATCTCGTCCAAGGCTGAGACCAGAAGGGCTTCCGCGCCGGCTTCTTGCGTGGCTTTCCGGATGGCGGCCAGTTTTTCGGGACAGCCTTTTCCGGCGTAGGCCGTTTCATACACGAAGGCCGGATCGGACGGCATGGGAGGGCGGTCCTCCCAAAGTGCGTCCATGGGGTCGGCCACAGACAATATGCGGAGGCTGCCCTTTTGCCGGAATGCCTCGGCGAACTTTTCCACCTGGGCGGCCGAGAACATTTGTCCGTCGATGCCTACGGCCGCATGGGGGCTGAGGCGGCTGCACAGAAAATCCGGTATGTCGGGCGTCTCAGGCAGCATCTCTTTATAGAGGCTGATGCCGCTGCCTTCCAGCTGGCGGGCTGCCTGCAGAAAATAGCGGGAGTCGGTCCATAGACCGGCTTCGTTCAGGGTGACTGCCACGGTTCCTGCCGACCCCGTAAAGCCTGAAATCCATTCGCGCGACTGCCAGTGGGGAGCCACGTATTCGCTCAGGTGAGGGTCGGTGCTGGGAATGATGAAGGCTTCCAGCCCTTGCGTCTGCATCCATTGGCGCAGAGCGGAGACCCGTTGGGGAATGGTTTGGTTCATATTGTTCTTACATTTTAAAGGTTATACTTGTTATTTCTCTCCAAAAGTAAGCATTTTCTTTAAAATAAATCCAAGTAAGGTTGATAACCTATAATTATTTATTATACCTTTGTCAGCAAACAAATAAAAAAGTATATGAAAAAAGCACTTACAACCCTCTTTTTAATAGCTTTATGCTATTTTAGTCCGGCCTTTTCACAGAATCGTGCCGACGAGCTGATGAGTCAGGCACAGGAAAGCCTGGCGCAGAAAAAGTATATAGAAGCCCGTTATTTTTTCCTTCAAGCTTACAATGCATATGCCAAGCAGAGCAATTACGACAAGGCGGTGACTTGTGGCATTCGCGTGAGCACACTCTATTTTCGGGAGAAGTATTACGAGGAAGCCTTCGACTGGTTGCGCAGTGCAGATCAATTGGTGACAGACGGAGAACAGAAGAGCGGCAAGAAGATGCCTGTCCTGCATTTCAATATCAGCAAGGAAAGGATACGCATGTATCTCGACACGCGAAGCTACGGACACATCAAGGCGCAGCTGAACCGCATGGAGGAACTGGCCGGGGCGGCCGGCATTGATTCGCTGAACAACATCCTGCTATACACGCAAGCCACCTATTATTACACGATGGGGATGAACGCCCAAGGGGATGAGGCAGTGAACAAGCTGATAGAGAAGAGTCTTGAACAGAAAGATTACGGCAAGGTGGACGAATGTTATGAGGCCATGATAGACATCGCCCGCCGGGCCAACAATGCGGGACTGGTGGCACGCACCTATGGCAAGTACATGCAGTGGAGCGATTCTATCAACGCCTTGAAGGCCAAGGCGGAACTGGATGCCCTGCAACAGAAGTATGACGACAGCCTGACGACCATCGGGGAAAAGGACGATTCGCTCAGTGCCAAACAGTATATCATCATCGGCCTGTGCGTCTTGGCCGCCATACTGGCTGCCGCGCTGGTGCTGGGAGGCATTGTGCTGCTGCGCTTCATCTTGCTGACGCGCAAGCAGAAGAAAACCATCGCCATTGCCAACGAGCACAACGAGCTGAAGACCCGGTTCATCCACAGCATCTCGGAACAGATGGAGCCTACCCTGAACACACTCGACCAAGAGGAGCCGGGCGTGCAGGCGTTGCGCACCTTCTCTGCGCATATTCAGGAGCTTTCCGACTTGGAGAACACGCTGTCTGAGCCTTACGAAATGGTAGAGAAAAATGTCTCCACCTTCTGTGAGAGCGTCATGGACAAAGTGCGCGGCAAGACAAAGGAGGATGTGACCCTCACCGTCAACGCGCCGAAACTGAACGTGAGAATCAATCCCGAACAGCTGGAGCGCGTCCTTCTGCACCTGCTGGAGAATGCGGCCGAATATACCCCTGATGGCGGGAAGATATGGCTGGATTTCAAGAAAAGAGGAGCGCATACCCATCAGTTCATTGTGAGCGATACCGGTTGCGGCATCCCTGCAGAGCTGCGCGCCAACCTGTTCAAACCTTTCACAGAGGTGAAGGTTCTGACTGAAGGCGACGGACTGGGATTGCCCATATGCTCGCTGATTGCAACTAAAATGAACGGAACCCTGATTCTGGACGAAAACTACACAAAAGGTGCCCGTTTTGTGCTGGAACTGCATGCCTGAGGAGGTCATCTCCATCCTCACAGAAAATGGATTTCCCTGTCGCTCATTCTGGTGGCAGGGAATTTTTTCTATGTGGATTCCCACGCGTCAACCGGAAGCACCGCACGCGTCAACTGGTCGCACCGCACGCGTGAGCCGGATTCGCCGCACGCGTCAACTGGATCCGCCGCACGCGTGCCGTACAAGAACGATACGCACCTCTTTACGTTGGCCGTTACAA